>CAXTSK010000622.1:0-3359 GCA_964246655.1 uncultured Pyrinomonadaceae bacterium | reverse complement strand
GCCGTCAAGGCCGCGACGACCTGACCCTTCGAACGGCATGGCGACGCTCCTCGTCATCGAGCGCGCGGCCGGAGGTTCCGGGTACGCGGTGACGAAGAGCATCCCGCTCGACGTTGAGGGCTTCCGCGGCGCGGGCTGGACGCAGGAAGTGGCCGACCTCGACGGCGACGGCTACGACGAGATCGTCTGCGCGGGCGCGCGCCCGTCCGACGGCGCGCAGGAGGGCCGCCGCTACGTCGTCTACGCGCCACGCGCCCGCGAGACTTATAGCCTCCACCTCGCCCCCGACACCACCGGCGCACACGCCCTCCGCGCCACCTGGTCGCCCAACACGCAGGGTCGCGAGGCGCAGCTCTTCCGCCACGCCTTACGACAACGCGCGCTCGTCAACTGAAGAGAGGCTAGAGGCTAAGAGGCTAGGGGCTAGTTAGGACCATAACTCCTAACTAGCCCCTAGCCTCTTAGCCTCTAGCCTCTGATTTAACGTCTGACGAACTCGCGGACGATGTTGCCGATGGCGCCGGCGACGAAGGTCATGCCGAAGCGCTTGAGGGTGGCCTCGGCGCCGATGCGATCGTGTTTGGGCGTGCTGCGTTCCCAGACGTTGGCGAGCGCGCTCGCAGTCATCGCGCCCGCGAAGCGCGAGTAGTTCGGCTCCAGATTCCAGTCGTCGTCACGCGTCACGAAGACGCGGCTGATGGCGTGGCCGAGGCGGCTGCCGAACTTCTTACTCTTCGAGCGCTCGTAGCGCGGGTCTTGCTTGAAGAGCGCCGGGTAGAAGCCGTTGCCGAAGACCCTGTAGGTGGTGCCGGTGGCGAAGACGCGCGCCGTGCGCGAGCCCCAGTCGGCCAGCTTGTCGTCGGTCTCCTTGTGCGGCGGGTAGTCTTCGCCCAACTGCGTGATGCCCGCGTTGAAGGCGGCGATGGCGTAGGGCTCGGGGCTGAAGAAGGCGCCGCGGAACGCGCGCTTGACCTTCTGTTCGCCCGTGAGCGGCGCGGGCTGGCTTTGACTCTGCGGCTCGGGCGTCGGCTGCTGTTGTGCCGCCCGCGCCCCCACACTCTCGCCCTCGTCCGCCCCCGGGCCGAGCCCCTGCGCGCGCACAAGCGCCGCGGCCGACAACAACAGCACGGGCGCGAGCAGCGCCGACTGTAGACGGGGAAACAGCTTGAACATCGCTCTTCGTTCCTCCGGTTTGTTCTTCGAGGTTTGGGGTTGGGCCGCGGACATTGTAACATCCCGGCAGGGAAATTCTTCCGCCGTCGTCCTTAAATTCCTCCGCCGTCTTAACCGAGCCGCAGAGTCCGACAGGAGTCCCGTTCATGTACTTCAAGCAGTTCTACCTCGGCTGTCTGGCGCACGCCTCTTACCTCGTCGGCTCCGAAGGCGAGGCCGCGGTCGTAGACCCGCAGCGCGACGTTGAACAGTACGTCGCGGAGGCAGCCGCCGAAGGATTGAAGATCAAGTACGTCGTCGAGACGCACCTGCACGCCGACTTCGTCAGCGGACACCGCGAGCTGGCCGCGCGCACCGGCGCCGAGATCGTCATCGGCGCGAGTGCGGGCGCGCGCTTCCCGCACCGCGCGGTGAAAGACGGCGACGAGCTGCGCGTCGGCAAGGTTATTATCCGTGTGCTTGAGACTCCCGGGCACACGCCCGAGAGCATCTCGTTCCTCGTCATCGACACCGAAGTCTCCGACTTGCCGCAGAAGGTTCTGACGGGCGACACGCTCTTCGTCGGCGACGTGGGGCGGCCCGACCTCGCGGGCGCGCGCGGCTTCACGCCGCAGCAGATGGCCGGGATGATGTACGAGAGCCTGCACGGCAAGCTCCTCAAGCTTGATGACAGTGTCGAGGTCTGGCCCGCGCACGGGGCGGGCTCGATGTGCGGGCGCAACATCTCGAAGGAGACCTCCTCGACCATCGGCCAGCAGCGCCGTTTCAACTACGCGCTCGCGCCGATGGGACGCGACGAGTTCGTCCGCCTCCTGACGACCGACCTGCCCGAGGCGCCCGCGTACTTCCCCGCCGACGCGGCGATTAACCGCGAGGGCGCGCCGCCGCTCGCGGAGGTGTACCGCCCCGCGGCCCTGCTCCCGCAGCAGGCGGTCGCCTACGCCAACCTCGGCTACGTCGTCCTCGACGTGCGTTCGGCCGCGGAGTTCGGCGCGGGCCACGTCCCCGGCGCTCTCAACATCGGCCTGGGCGGACAGTTCGCGAGCTGGGCCGGCGCGTTGATTCCTCTGGGCGCGCCGCTCATCGTCGTCGCCGCGGACGAGTCGCAGGTGGACGAGGCCGTGACGCGTCTGGCGCGCGTCGGCCACGACTCCGCGCGCGGCTACCTGCGCGGCGGGATGGAGGCGTGGCGCGAGGCGGGCTTCGAAGTCTCAACGGTCGAGCAGGTGTCGGTGGCGGAGCTGCGGCGGATGCTCGAAGAGCAGAGCGAACTTCAACTGCTCGACGTGCGCCGCGGGGCCGAGTTCAACGCCGGCCACGCCCCGCGCGCGTCGAACACTCCCTTAGGCCCGCGCCTGCGCGAGGAGGCCGCGCGCCTCGACACCGAACGCCCGCTCGCGGTCATCTGCGCGGGCGGCTACCGTTCGAGCGCCGCGACGAGCCTGCTCCGCCCGCTCGGCTTCCGGCGCCTCTACAACGTCGAGGGCGGCACCGGCGCCTGGGTCGCCGCCGGCTACCCCGTCGAAAAACCCGCCGTCGCGATTTAAGTAGATGTAAGGGTTAACCACAGAGACACAGAGGCACAGCTTTATAGTTTTAAGCTGTGCCTCTGTGTCTCTGTAGTTAACATGCTTCCGCCGCCTACATCTTTCGCAAACTGCTAAGCACGCCCCGCGGGCTCGCCTTTTGCAAGGCTCATCAGGAAAAATCAGAGCGTAAACGCCACGCGTGCGTCCGGCATGGTGATTGAAGAACTGACTCGGTGAAGGCGCGCGGATCGCGCGGCGAGGAGGTTCGAGGCCATGTCTGAAGCGCTTGTGTCGAAGGGTCGTGTGGTGCTCGCGGGTGGAAGCGGGTTTCTGGGTCGCGCGCTGGCGGAGGCATTCGCGCGCGCGGGCTACGAGCCGGTCGTGCTCACGCGCCGCGTGAGGAAGACGCGCTCGCGCGTGCGGCAGGTCCAGTGGGACGGGTGCACCGTGGGCGAGTGGGCGCGCGAGCTTGAGGGCGCGTCGGCGGTCGTCAACCTCGCGGGGCGCAGCGTCGATTGCCGCCACACGCCGAAGCATAGGCGCGAGCTCGTCGAGTCGCGCGTTGACTCGGTCGAAGCCATCGGCCGCGCGATTCAGTCGTGCGCAGAGCCGCCGAGGGTTTTAGTGCAGGCCGCTTCGCTCGCCGTCTACGGCGCC
>CAXTSK010000621.1:0-3381 GCA_964246655.1 uncultured Pyrinomonadaceae bacterium | reverse complement strand
TCTTAAGGGAGCGGGGCGGGGTGGGCAACCTCGGATGAGGTTATAGAGAAGAGGGAACTCAAAACAGAGACACAGCTTGAAGTTGTCACTCGACAAGCTGTGTCTCTGTGGTTGAAGCTTAGTCTGCGCCGAGGTCGGCCTTCGTCAAAAAGCCGCCGACGAGGAAGACGGCGCCGAGCAGGATGTGGACGAGGTGATCCATCGTCCCGAGGTGGAGGCCGAGGGACGCGAGCGCCTCGAACATGCGGTCTTCGCCCGTGCCGAGGAGGAAGCCGGCCACCCCGAGCAGCGCGTAGACGATGCCGAAGACGATGCAGAACAGGCGCGCCGCCGAGAGCGTCGCGGCGAACCCGAAGTAGAGAGCGACGGCGCCCGAGATTAGGTGTACGAGGTTGTGCGTCGTGCTGAGGTGGGTGCCGAGCAGGTTGGGCATGACGAAGCCGCAGAGCCCGACCAGGATGAACACCACGCCCAGAATTTTCGCAACGGTTTTAGCCATAACTAAGTTGTTCCTCCTTGGGAAGAAAAGGTGGAGAGGGCGTTTGCCCCCTTTATTCTTCGAAGGGCCGCGGGCGGAACACCGCGACGTAAACCCGGGAACGAGTAAACGCATTCTACAACAGTACGTAGGAAACGTGGGCACGGATTTTTGCCGGGCGCGGCGGCCGAAAGTGCGACTGTTGAGGAGGCCGTTTCGCGTTTGTTATACTTGCCGCAAAGGAAAGTGAGCAGTAAGCAGTGAGCGGTGAGCAGAAATAAATCTGCCTCCGAATAACTGCTGCTCACTGCTTACTGCTCATTATGAAAGAAGGATGGGAGGCCGTCATCGGCCTTGAGATTCACGCGCAGCTGAGCACGGAGTCGAAGATTTTCTGCGGCTGCTCGACGCGGTTCGGGGACGAGCCGAACTCGAACACGTGCCCGGTCTGTCTGGGGTTGCCCGGTTCGCTGCCCGTGCTGAACCGGCGGGTGGTCGAGCTGGGCGCGCGGGCGGCGCTGTCTTTGGGGCTGCACGTCAACGAGGTCTCGATCTTCGCGCGGAAGAACTACTTCTACCCCGACCTGCCGAAGGGCTACCAGATTTCGCAGTACGACCGGCCGTTCTCGGAGAAGGGTCTGCTGGAGATCGTGACCGCCGAGCGCGACGAGGGCGGGCACGCGCGCGAGTGGCGGCCGATGCAGATTCGCATCACGCGTCTACACCTCGAAGAGGACGCGGGCAAGAACGTCCACGAGGGCCTGCCCGAGACCGAGCGCTACTCCTACATCGACCTCAATCGCGCGGGCACGCCGCTCGCCGAGATCGTCACCGAGCCGGACTTCCGCACGTCCTGGGAGGCGTACGACTACGTCAACCACGTGCGCCGCGCGTTGCAGTGGGTCGGCGCGTCGGACGCGGACATGGAGAAGGGGAACCTGCGCTGTGAGGCGAACATCTCGGTGCGAAAGATAGGCGCAGAGAAGTTCGGGACGAAGGTCGAAGTAAAGAATCTCAACTCCGTGCGCCACATGCAGCGCGCCATCGAGTACGAGATCGAACGGCAGGTCGAGCTTATCGAATCGGGCGGGAAGGTGTCGCAGGAGACGCTGTTGTGGGACGAGCGCGCCGGCCAGACACGCGTGATGCGCTCGAAGGAGGAGGCGCACGACTACCGCTACTTCCCCGAGCCCGACTTGCAGCCGCTTACGGTCACGGCCGAATGGGTCGAGCAGGTTCGCGCGTCGATGCCGGAACTTCCCGACGCGCGGCGCAAGCGCTTCATGGAGCAGTACGAACTCTCCTTCAGCGACGCCTCGCTCTTCGTGCGCGACTCGGCGCTCGCGGACTTCTACGAGCGCGCGGTGGCCGCGTCGAACCCGCGCGGCGCGGCGAACTGGCTGAAGGGAGAGCTGCTGCGCGAGCTTGATGCGTCGAACGTCGAGGCCGACGCCTCGCCCGTCTCGCCGGAGGAACTGGGTGCGCTCGTCGGCGCCGTCGAGGAAGGTCGCATCAGCGGCAGGCAGGGCAAGGACGTGCTGATCGAGATGTTCAAGACGGGGAAGGGCGCGAACCGGGTCATCGAAGACTTGGGGCTCGCGCAGGTCTCCGACGCGGGCGAGATTGAGAAGATCGTCTCGGACGTGCTCGCCGCGAACCCGCAGCAGCTCGAAGCCTACCGCGGCGGCAAGGAGGCGCTCTTCGGCTTCTTCGTCGGACAGGTGATGAAGGCTTCGAAGGGCAAGGCCAACCCGAAGGTCGTCAACGAGCTTTTGAAAGAGAAGTTGAAGGCGGGATAGTTTAAAGATGGACTACAAGGGGAAGACCGCAATCGTCACGGGCGGGACGAAGGGCATCGGGCGCGCCATCGCGGAGGCTCTGGCCGCCGAAGGGATGAACGTGTGCGTCGGCGCGCGCAGTCTCGACGAGGTGAAGCAGCTCGTGCGCGAGCTTGAGGGCGCCGGCGCTTCGGCGACCGGCGCGGCGTGCGACGTGCGCGTCTACGAAGAGGTCGAGGCGCTCGTCGCGCACGCCGTCGAAGAGTTCGGGGGCGTGGACGTGCTCGTCAACAACGCGGGCATCGGGCTCTTCAAGCCGGTCGAGGAGACTTCGCCGGATGAGTTCCGCGCGGTGCTTGAGACGAATCTGTTCGGCGTCTTCCACGGCTGCCGCGCGGCCATCCCCGAGATGAAGAAGCGCGGGGGCGGTTACATCATCAACGTCTCCTCGCTCGCGGGCGCGAACCCACACCCGCGGATGGCCGCCTACAACGCGTCGAAGTTCGCCCTCAACGGCTTCAGCGAGGCGCTGATGCAGGAGGTCAGGCACGACCGCATCAAGGTCAGCTACGTCATGCCCGGCTCGGTCAACACGGAGTTCGGCGGCGGCACCGTGAGCGAGGAGCGCGCGTGGCAGCTCCAGCCGGAAGACGTTGCGCGCGTCGTCATCGACCTGCTGCGCCACGACGAGCGCAGCCTCCCGAGCCGCGTCGAGATCAGGCCGAGCATGCCCCCGAAGAAGTAGTCGAAAGCTATTCCTCAGTCTCCCGAGTCTCTTCTGAAAAAGGATGAGGGCCGTACTGCAAAGGGTGACGCGCGCGTCAGTGAGGGTCGGGGGCGAGACGGTCGGCGAGATCGGCCCGGGACTCGTCGTGCTGCTCGGCGTCGCGCGCGACGACGAGGAGTCGGACGCGCTCTACCTCGCCGAGAAGGTTTTGAACTTGCGCGTCTTCGAAGACATTGATGGGCGCATGAACCTCTCCTTGGCAGAGGCGGGCGGCGCCGTGCTGGCCGTCTCGCAGTTCACGCTCTACGGCGACGCGCGCAAGGGGCGCCGGCCGTCGTGGTTCGACGCTGCCCCGCCCGAGCTGGCGCGGCCGCTCTACGAGTGCTTCGTCGCCGAGG
>CAXTSK010000620.1:0-3391 GCA_964246655.1 uncultured Pyrinomonadaceae bacterium | reverse complement strand
CCTTGAGGATGTCGTTCTGGATGGTCCCCGTGAGCCGCTCGTGCGGCACGCCCTCCTCCTCGGCCGCCACCACACCCTCGTACCGTATCACCACCCCGACGCGCGGCGCCGTCACGCACACGGAGACGCGCACGCCGCCGCCCTCGCCCGCACGCTCCCAAGCCTCGACGCGCGGCGCGAGCAGGCGCGGCAGCCTCACCCTCAAACTTCTAACGCGTAAGGCGGCGCCCTCCTGTGTGTACGCGAGCGCGCCGCCGTCGGCCTTCAGGCGGAAGAGCAGCTCGAAAGGCCCCGTGCGCTCCGCCATCAAAGAGCCCGCGTGCTCGCCCTGCTCAGTGACGAACTCCTTGCCCGCGAAGTTGCGCCGCCAGCGTTCGCCGCCCGCGTGCGGCTCGACCGAGAGCAGCAGCGGCACGGCTTCGCCGACTTCGGGCAGTCCCATCAGACGCGCGACGCCGCGCGCGACACGACCCGCGCCGCGCCGCACCGCGAAGGTGCCCGCGCCGCGCGCGCGCAGGTGGAACCGGCGCACAGGCTCGTCAAGGCCATCCCAGCCCTCGCCGACCAGACGCTCGTAGAGCCCCGCGCGCGTGACCTCGGCCGTCTGTGCCTCGCCGGACATGGACGGATGATAACCCGAACGCGAAACGTCCGCGGGCGAAATCGCTTTGACTCCGACGCGCGTCTGAAATAGAAGGCGCCTGCACTTCGCACCGGACCTGCAATCCGCCGGAGGGAAACCCTTCGTAGTTAGACGCGAGCGCAATCTAAACCCGTTTCACACACCCGAAAGGAGCCGAACTCCCATGAAGAAGATGCTTGCCCCGCTCGCCGCGGCGGCCGTCTGCCTCGCGCTGGCCTCGTGCCAGTCGCAGACCGAGCCCGTCCAGCCCTCCAAACTCGCCGACGACGTGAAGCCCGCCGTCAAAGCGCCGTCGACCGACCTCGAACAACTCGCCGAGCGACTCGTCAAACAGAGCGCGGGCGTCAAGGAGGGCGAGGTCGTCTGGGTCTCGGGCGGCGCCGAGAACATGGAATTGCTCGAAGACATCGCCGTCCAGGTGCGCAAGGCCGGCGCCTTCCCGCTCATCACCGTCGGCTCCGACCGCCTCGCGAAGCGCCTCTACACCGACGTGCCCGAGAAGTACGACTCGCAGGCCAACCAGCGCGACCTGAAGCTGGCCGAGATGGTTAACGTCACCATCTCGCTCGACCGCAACACGGACGAGAAGCTCTTCGCCGACGCCGACCCGAAGCGTCTCGCCGCGCGCGCCAGGGCCAACGAGGCTGTCGAGGAGGCGTACCTCAAGCACAACGTCCGCGGGGTCGAAGTCGGCAACGGCCTCTACCCGCAGGAGTGGCTCGCGCCGCGCTACGGCATGACGGCCGAGGAGCTGGCGAAGACCTTCTGGGGCGGCGTCAACATCGACTACACAGACCTCCAGTCGCGCGGCGCGCAGGTGAGCGCGGCACTCGCCGCGGGCAGCGAGATACACATCACGAGTCCCGCGGGCACCGACCTCAAGGTCAAGGTGCAGGGCCGCCCCTACGGCGTGAGCGACGGCATCATCTCGGCCGAGGACGTGAAGAAGGGGCCGGCCAACATGAGCGTCTACCTGCCGGCGGGCGAGGTCTACACGACGCCCGTGCCGGGGACGGCCGAGGGCAAGATCGTGTCGAAGAAGGAGTATTACCGTGGGCAGGAGATAGACGACCTGACGCTGACGTTCGGCGCGGGCAAGCTCGTCTCGATGACGGGCTCGGGGCCGGGCTTTGACAAGCTGAAGGCGGACTACGACGCGGCGGGCGAGGGCAAGGACATCTTCGGCTTCGTGGACTTCGGCATCAACCCTAACGTCAAGCTCCCGGCGAACAGCCAACTCGCGACGTGGGTGCCCGCGGGCACCGTCACGCTCGGCCTCGGCAACAACGTCTGGGCGGGCGGCGACAACAAGGGCAGCTACAATTACGGCGTCTCGCTCGCGGGCACCACCGTCACGCTCGACGGCAAGCCGGTGGTCGAGGCCGGGCAGTTGAAGCTTTAAAGACATGAACCACAGAGACACAGAGACACGGCTTGAAGCAATAAGTCTTCAAGCCGTGTCTCTGTGTCTCTGTGGTTCAATCCCTTTTCGGGAATGCTCGCCTTGCTCAGGGCTTCTTCTCGGGCGGCTTCGGCGACGGCGGCGGGGGCGGCGGCGCCTCCTGCGGGACTTCCTCGTCGATGATGTCGTCGTCGAGAATCTTCAGCTCGGTGCCGTACTTCTGGTAGTTGCGGAAGCGTATGTCGTTGCGCGACTGCAAGGTCTCGTCGCGGGCGACAGTCGTCATCAGGACGAGGGAGCGCGCGGGCAGGAGGTACTCGCCCTGCCCCTGGATCGTCACCCAGTCGTAGTCGATGGCGACGTTGGCGGACGTGATGGGGAACGAGGCGGGCACGTCCGTTGACTCGAACTCGACGCGGAGCACGCGTGCCTTCTCGCGGTCAACCCAGACCTTGCCGCGCTGCCCGGCGATGACGCCCACGTTCTCGGTCTTCAGCTCCCAGCGCGAGTTCGCCTTCTTGATCTCGTAGGTGTAGACGATGGTGCGCCGGCCGCGCAGCGTGTCCGTGTCGAGCGGCTTGAACTCGGTCTGGCTCCTGTCGGCGAACAGCTCTTTGAGCACGGTGACGAACTCGCCCGTCGAGCTGGCCCCGCCCGCCTGGACGTAGTCGCTCTTCTCCTGCGCGTCCGGCCCCGTGATGCCGTTGACCGAGAGCAGGCGGTACTTCTCGCCCTCGCTCGGGCGGTAGCTCACGCCGACCACGAGGTGGTCGTTCGTGCGCCAGTTCTGCGAACGGCCCCGCGCGTAGGCGCGCGAGACAACCTGCTTGACGACGAAGTCCGGCATCTGGTCGAGCGCTTCGAGCGTAGCGGTGCGCGTCTTCGCGAGCAGCTCCTGGGACTCGGCCTCGGGCGGCAACCGTGTAGCCTCCGAAGGATTGAGGAAGCGGCGCTCGGCCTCTTCAATCGCGCGCTTCAGCTCCACGTCGTTGCCGCTCTTGGTGGCGACGAAGGCGCGCAGGCCCGGCGTCAGCGTGAACCCGATGCCGCGCCTTCGTATCTCCGCGAGGAGTTGATCTTTCACGGCCGGCTTCTGCGGGAGCTGGCGGACGAGCGCAAGGAACTCCGCGTTGGTGAGCGGCGCCTGCTGCTGCCGCGCAAACCCCGCGCCCGCCAGCGCCGACACGCACAGCGCCAGCGCCAACAACCGCGGCAGGATTTTTCTTAAAGGGGAAAAACTCATTGATGAATGCCTCGAAACTCAGTAGGCAGTAGGCAGATGGCAGTAGGCAGTATGCTCCGCGTGACGGAGGTTGAAAGGTTGATTTCGACTGCTCGAATAAAGG
>CAXTSK010000619.1:0-3392 GCA_964246655.1 uncultured Pyrinomonadaceae bacterium | reverse complement strand
AAGGCGAGGAAGCCAAAGAGATGCTGCGCCCCGCCGACCCGCGCGCCACGCGGCGGCGGCGGCTCGCGTTGAGGATGCGGTGGTCTTCGCGCTCCTCCTTCGTCATCGAGTCGATGATGGCCTCGGTGCGCTTGAGCTGCTGCTCCATCTCGGCCGACTGCTCCTCGTCGAGCTGGGGCATCCCCATCCCGCCCAACAACTGGTCGGGCAGCATCTTCATGATCTTCGAGAACGAGCCCATCCGCTTGACCTGCCGCAACTGGCTGCGGAAGTCGTCGAGCGTGAACTTGTTCTTCTGTAACTTCTCAAGCTGCGCCTCGGCCTCCGACTGGTCAACCTTCGACTGCACCTCCTCGATGAGCGAGAGCACGTCGCCCATGCCGAGGATGCGCTGCGCGATGCGGTCGGGGTAGAAGGGCTCAAGGGCGTCGTACTTCTCGCCGACGCCGACGAACTTCACGGGCTGCCCCGTCACCTGCTTGATGGAGAGCGCCGCGCCGCCGCGCGCGTCGCCGTCCATCTTCGTGAGCACGACGCCCGTGATGCCGACCTGCCGGTGGAACTCCTCGGCCGAGCGCACGGCGTCCTGGCCGGTCATCGCGTCGGCGACGAAGAGAACCTCGACGGGGCGCGTGTCGGCCTTAATCTTGACGAGTTCTTCCATCAACTCGTCGTCGATGTGGAGGCGTCCGGCGGTGTCGATGAGGAGCGTGTCGTAGCCGGTCTGCTGCGCGTGCTTGAAAGCCTCGCGGGCCAGTTCGACGGGGTCGTTCGACTCGGGCTTCTCAAAGATCGACTGGCCCGTCGCCTTGGCGATGACGGCCAACTGCTGGCGCGCGGCCGGGCGGTTCACGTCGGTCGAGACGAGCAGGGGCTTGCGCTGCTGGTTCTTCGCCAGCCACATCGCGATCTTACCCGTCGAGGTCGTCTTGCCCGAGCCTTGCAGGCCGACGATCATGACGACGTTCGGGCTCGTCTTCGTAAACACCAGCCGCGAGCTTGTGCCGCCGAGCAGGTCAACCAACTCGTCAAAAACGATCTTGACGACCTGCTCCGAAGGCTTCAGCTCTTGCCAGACCTGCTGCCCCTCGGCCTTCTCCTTGACCGAGGCGATGAAGTCCTTGGCGACCTTGTAGTTGACATCCGCTTCGAGCAGGGCCAACCGGATTTCGCGCAGGGCGGCGTCCACGTGCTCCGGCGTGAGCACGCCCTCGCCGCGCAGGTTCTTCAGCGCGCGCTTCAGCTTGTCGGATAAAGACTCGAACATAACTACACAGACACGTCGGCCAGCCCCAGCCGAAAACAAGGATGATACCGGCGGCGGTAAATAGTGTCAAGGAAAGGGGGATACCGTTTGCACGGCGGGGAATTTTCGGCCGGGCGTCCACCGATTTGAACGGAATATCCGTTTCGTTGGACATCTCTTGGCTTGAGAGGCTCGGCGCGGAAAAAGTGTTACGTAGTTTGGCGAAACCCGTGATACCCTAGCGCCACATTCACAAAGGGTTCAACCGGAGTCTTCTGAAAATTACTCAGAACACGCGGGTTTAGAGCCTTGGGCTTCCATCCTCCAACGGGGCTTCCCCCGTCCCGTCTGAGGGATTCGGCGCCCGCCTGATGCGTTAAAGGTCAGGAGAGACTTCCCCCGACAGTCCAGCAAGGTTACCCCGAGGCCGAGCGGCCTTTGCGTGCGCGCGCCCCCGACCGCGCGGCCGTAGAGACGTTCAGGGTCGTTCACACACTCCCTAAGGCGGCATCAGTCCGCCAGCGCAACGTGGCTCCCCAAAGCCGAAACTTGTCCCAATCGGAGGTTCTATGCTTCTCAACCAGCGCGCTTGTGCCCTAGTCTTCGCCGCTTTCCTTCTCGCTATCTCAGCAAACTCTAACCGGGCCTTAGCCCAGACGCCGACGCCGACGCCGAGCCCAACGCCGATTCAGGCCGGACAGGCCATCATCAGCGAGTTGCGCCTGCGCGGCCCCGGCGGGGCTGCGGACGAGTTCGTCGAGCTTTATAACAACACCGACCAGCCCATCACCGTCCAGGCGCTCGACGCCTCGGGCGGGTGGACGGTCGCTCTCTCGAACGGGCAGATTACGGGGCCGCTCTTCACCATCCCGAACGGCACGGTCATCCCGGCGCGCGGCCACCTGCTCGGCGCGAACGTGAACGGCTACAGCCTGAGCGGCTACCCTTCGGGCAACCCGACCACGACCCCGACTCCGCCCATCTCCACCGTCACGGCGGCGCCGGTTGACGCGGCGGTGGCGCTGGCGTTCGCCACGGCCGCGCCCGACCGCACGTGGGACTTCGACGTGCCCGACGGCTCCGGCATCGCGCTCTTCGCCACGACGAACGGCACGAACTTTACGGCCGCGACGCGGCTCGACGCGGTCGGCTTCACGGCCTCGCCCGCGCTCTACAAGGAGGGTGGCGGCATCCCGAACGTCGTGACCGCCGACACCGAGCACACCTACTACCGCGACCTGCGCAACGGGACGCCGCGCGACACCGCCGACAACGCCGCGGACTTCCTGCTCGTCGGGACGGCCCCCGGCATCCAGGTCACGCGGCTGGGCGCGCCCGGCCCAGAGAACCTTGCGAGCCCCATCGTTAACAACACGACGATTACTGTGACGCTGTTCGACCCGGCGGTCAGTTCTTCCTCGCCGCCGAACCGCGTGCGCTCTTTCACCATTGAGGAGAACGCGACCTTCGGCACTCTGCTCATCCGCCGAACCATCACGAACAACACGGGGCTGCCCGTCTCGCGCCTGCGGTTCCGCGTCATCACCCTCCACACGCTCGGCACGCCCGCGTCCGAGTGCCCCGACCCTTCCTGCGCCGACCTGCGCGCGCTGACCTCGCAGAGTGAGGAGGCGGTCGCGACCTCCACCGGCCCGCGCCCTGTGTTCGGCCTCCGGCTGGAGGATCCGCCCGCGCAGGGGGGCGGCGGCGGCTACAACTCTAGCCTGTCGGCCGACTTCGTCACGCTCGGCGTGCCCATTGTGCCGGGTGGGAGCGTCAACGTGGTCTTCAAGCTGGGCGTCATGCGCACCGGCACGTACCGCATCTTCCTCAACATCGAAGCGCAGAACGGCAACTCCATCATCCTGACTGACGGCCCCGCCTCCGGCGTGGGCGCGAACGGCGGGACGGACGCCAACAAGAGAAGGCTGTATGTGGACACCGTCGGGTCGGCCCCGAGCGCCGCCGCCGCGCCCGCGAGCCCGGCGACGCCGAGCGCGGCACCGCGTGCCGTCTACGCCCCCTTCTTCATCAACCTGACGCCGACGCGCGCCGCGGAGGACGAGAAGGACAAGGATGACGAGGACAAGGAGAAGAAGTCGGAGGAGGCGCCGCCTCCGGCCGAGCCCGCGCCGCAGTCGCCCGC
>CAXTSK010000618.1:0-3396 GCA_964246655.1 uncultured Pyrinomonadaceae bacterium | reverse complement strand
CAAAAGGGCCAGGACTAAAAGGAACGGAGGCGGCGAGATTAACAACTCGCCGCCTCCGTTCCTTTTGGCTACTTCCTCTAAAGGCTAACTGCCTACTGCCTACTGCCATCTGCCTACTGTTTCGGGTAGAGCGGGCTCGACTTTGAGAGGCGATTGACGGAGGTCGGCAGCGCCGACTCGCCCTGGATTAGCACCTGCTCTTCTTTGAGCTTCATCGAGCTGGGTTCAATCATGTTCGAGGCCCAGGCCGTTTCGTTGGCGAAGCTGTCGCACATGAGGTGACCGTCGGCCATCAGGTGACCGTCGGCCATCAGGTGGCCACTACCGAAGGCGTAGCCGTCGGCCATTAGGTGACCGTCGGCCATCAGGTGGCCGTCGCCGAAGAGGATCCCGTCAGCCATCAGGTGACCGTCGGCCATCAGGTGTCCGCTGCCAAGGAGGTAGTTCGGGCCGACCGTGAAACCGCTGTGGAGGATGTACGTGCCGTCGGGCAGGAGGAGGCCGCCGGCCATCACCCAGCCGTCCGTGATCGTGCTGCCGTCGGGGAAGCGGAACCCTTCGGTCAACGTTAGACGCTCGTCAAAGCCGACGCCCTCGACCCAGATGACGCCGTTGTTGAGCGGCACCGCCTCCCCGGCTATCGGCGAGGTCAGGCCGAGAGTCGAGTAGGTCGTCCTCTTCGCCGTGATGAGTTCGTCGCCCGGCTCGGCGCGGTCGGCGTCCTTGCGGATTGCCTTAGCGACCGTCACCGCGGCGCTCGCGTTCAGCTCGCCCGCGCCCTCCGTGATGACGCGCTCGAAGTGCGTCATCTTGCCGTCGGCGACCATCTCTTCGTAAAGAGGCAGGCGTTGCGCCGTCCTCATCAAGAGGGCCTTCACCATCGCGGGCGTCAAAGACGGGTTGGCCTCGACCATCAGCGCGGCCGCGCCCGCGACGGCCGGCGCGGCGAAGGAGGTTCCGCTCATCACGCGGTACGTCCCCGTGGCATCCGGCGTGTTCGTGCTCGTGTCGCCGGACAGCACCGTGCCGAGCAGCCCGCCGCCGCCCGAAGTCTTGTAGTTGTAGCTCGCCGTCGGCGACGTGGCCGCCGTCTCGGCCGCCCCGAGCTTGTTGCCGGGCGCGACGAGGTCGGGCTTCATCAAGCCGTCCACGAGCGTCGGCCCGCGCGAAGAGTAAGTGGCGATCAGGTCGTCCGAGCGCGCCGCGGTCTGCTGCGTGTTCGTGGCGCCCACGGTGATGACGCGCGGCGAGTTGGCCGGCGAGAGAATCCCGCCGTAGATGGTCTGCCCTTCGGCGTCCTTGCCCCAGTTGCCCGCGGCCACGACGACGACGATGCCCGCGTCCACGGCGCGCGCGAGCGCCTGGCACAGGGGGTCTGTCTTGTAGCTCTGCGTCGGCGGCGCGCCGAGGGAGAGGTTCATGACGCGCACGTTGTAGGTCTTCTTGTTCTTGACGACCCAGTCCACGGCCTTGACGACGTTCGAGACCTTGCCCGCGCCGAAGGAGTCGAGCACGCGCACGTCGATGAGGTTGGCGTTGGTGGCGATGCCGCCGTAAGTCTGCGCGCCGGAGTTCTTCGACGCGTAGTCCTCGCTCGCCTGACCCGAGCCCGCGGCGACGCCGGCCGTGTGCGTGCCGTGGCCGTACACGTCGTCCGTGCGACCCTCGCCGGTGAAATCGACGTGCTTGAGGACGCGCGGGTAGGAGGCCAGGTACTTCTGCGCGAGCAGCCCCAGCCCCAGAGTGCCCGATGAATAACGCCACTCCCAGCCCGCGAACTCGGCCGCGTCGGGCGGGCTGATGCCGCTGTCGAGGACGGCGATGCCGATCTTGTTCCCGCCGCCGCCGTTCGCCAAAGCCTCGTTGCCCGCGGGCAGGAGCTTGCTCACGCCCGTCGAGACCTCCTGGTGGCTCGTGTTGTCGAAGCCGGTCGCGGTCGAGCGCACGTTCTGGTCGGAGGAGACCCACGACACGTCGTCGCGCTCGGCAAGCTCCGCCAGCTTCTCGACGGGCACATCGGCGACGACGAGCCCGAGCGAGTCCAACTCGGCGGAGACGCGCGCGCCCGCGCCGCGCAGGGCTGCGGCCGCCGAAGCGCCCGCCTTTCCCTCGGCCGCGCTCACGATGACGCGCGCCGTCTCGCCCGAGCCCTGCTTCGCATTGCCCGCGCGCGCGAGCAGGTCGTCAGACATCTTCTTCAACAAGCGGCGCGGCGCGCCCTGCGCGGGCGACTTCGCCGAGGCGCGGAGGGCGCCGGTCAAGGGGGTCAAGAGAGAGAGCGTGGCGAGCGCCGCGATTAATCTGGTTCTGTTTCTCAAAGTCGGTCGGCGCCTTACAGAGTCCGTCTGGCTCGGCCGCGTCGTTGTGAGAGTTCGTGCGACCGGGAGCCCAAGGGCAACGCCCGTGCCGCCGCGAAACTCTGAAGAAAGGCACGCGCGCCGCCCGCGTTCAATCAGGCTGACGGAAAGCGTTGACGTGATTTCCGTCGGGAAGAAGGCGCGGTCAGGCGGTTGCCGTTTGCACGGTGGGGAAATAGAATCGCGCGAGCGGACAAAGTTTCACTCTCAGGCAGTACGGACGTTTAAGGTATTGGCCGAAGGTCAGTCAGAAGGGGCGGGCCGCACGGGCGTGTGCCGCCACTGCGGGGCGCTCGTGGGTGCGGGCGAGGCGCGCTGCATGATGTGCGGCACGCCGGTCTCCCGTGGCGACGAACGGCCGCGGCCGTCCCGCCCGCCGCAGGCAGACCCGGAGACCCTTCGCTTCCTCCGCGCGGTCATCTCGCGCCCGGCCACCTTCACCTTCATCTTTCTCATCGCCAACGTCTTCCTCTATCTTTTGATGTGGCTCTCGGGCGGGGCGACCGGCACGGTGCTGCAAGCCTACGGCGCGAAGCTCAACTACCTCATCGACCAGGACGGGCAGTGGTGGCGCTTCGTCACGCCGATCTTCCTGCACGTGCAGTTGCCGCCGCAGCTGGTGGAGCCGGGGCTGCTCGGCGCGCTGCTGGCGAACATGCACCTGCTGTCGAACATGTACGGCCTCTTCATGCTCGGGCCGTACGTGGAGAAGCTCTACGGCTCGGCGCGCTTCGTCGTCTTCTGGATTCTGACCGGCATCGCGGGGGTGGTGGCGAGCTACCTCGCGGTGCGGCCCGGGTGGGCGCGCGGCGCGCTGGGGCAGTTCCTCTTCAAGCCGTACGACTCGGCGTCGGCCGGCGCGTCCGGCGCGCTCTTCGGGCTGATGGGCGTGCTCTTCGTCTTCGGCCTCAAGTACAGCCGCGAGCTGCCCGAGGGGCTGAAGCGAGCGTTCGGGACGGGCCTTCTGCCGACGCTCGGCATCAACCTCTTCATCGGTTACGTCGCGCGGCAGTACATCGACAACGCGGCGCACCTGGGC
>CAXTSK010000617.1:3153-3397 GCA_964246655.1 uncultured Pyrinomonadaceae bacterium | reverse complement strand
GCGTCGGCCGCGGGCGGGCGCGAAGTCGATCCCGTGTTGGAGGTCGCGGAGGTCCAGAATTTTTTGAGGGGCAAGCTGCCCGCCTACGCCGTGCCGTCGGCCTTCGTTACGCTCGACGCGCTGCCGCTCACGCCCAACGGCAAGATAGACCGGCGCGCGCTGCCCGCGCCCGACTCGCAGCGCCCCTGGCGGCGCCACCCCATACTCCCCCCGCGGCCCCCGACGGAGCACGAGCGGGCGGGCA
>CAXTSK010000617.1:1862-3143 GCA_964246655.1 uncultured Pyrinomonadaceae bacterium | reverse complement strand
CCGCCTGGCGCGCCCCGGCGGACGCCGACGGAGAAGGAGCTGGCGGGAATCTGGTCTGAGGTTCTGGGCGTGGGGCAGTTGGGCGTTCACGACAACTTCTTCGACCTCGGCGGCCACTCGCTGACCGCGACGCAACTCGTCGTGCGCGTACGCGACGGCTTCGCCGTGGAATTGAGCCTGCGCGACTTCCTCACGCACCCGACCGTCGCGGGCCTCGCCGCGCTTATCGAAGAGTCGATCCTATCCGGTTCGAGCGACGCGAAGATCGAAGAGCTGCTTGAGATGCTGCAAGGACTTGGGGAGGACGAGGCGCAGAAGATGCTCGGCCTCGGCGACGCCCCCGGCGAGAGTTGACCGCCGCCGTAAGTCCGCCCGTGCGTTCGGCTATCAAACCCGTGGCACGCATGTCGAAAACGAACGACCTCGACGAACGGCTGAAGGGGCTCTCGCCCGCGAAGAGGGCGCTGCTGCTGAAAGCCTTGCAGAGGGAGGCGACGGAGAAGGGCCGGGCCGAGGTCATCACGCGCCGCCCGCGCGAGGGGCGCGTCCCCCTGTCGTTCGGGCAGCAGCGGCTCTGGTTCATCGATCAGATGGACGGCGCTTCGCCGCTCTACAACGTGCCGGAGGCGGTGCGCCTGACGGGGCTGCTCAACGCGGCGGCGCTCGGACAGGCGCTCGACGAGATCGTGCGCAGGCACGACGCGCTGCGCACCACCTTCGCCTTCGCGGACGGCCAGCCGGTGCAAGTCTGCGCGCCGTCGCGCCGGGTCTCCGTGTCGGTCGTAGACCTGCGCGGCCTGCGCGCGGCCGAGCGCGAGGCTCTGGCGCTGCGACTCGCGGAAGAGGAGGCGCGACGCCCGTTCGACCTGAAGGCGGACTTGCTCCTGAGAGCGACGCTGCTGCGGCTCGGCGGGCAGGAGCACTGGGTCTTGCTGACGCTCCACCACATCGTCGCGGACGGCTGGTCGATGGGCGTCCTCATCCGCGAGGTGGCCGCGCTCTACGAGGCTTTCTCCCGGGGCGTCGCGTCGCCGCTCCCGGAGTTGCCGATTCAGTACGCGGACTTCGCGCAGTGGCAGCGCGAGCGGCTTCAGGGCGAGGCGCTCGCGCGGCCGCGCGACTACGGGCGGCGCCGCCGCGCGGGGGCGGCCGCGCCGCGTCCACCTGGAAGGGCACTTGCGCCGGAGGTCTATTGGGCCGGTCCATCGGCGGGCGGCGGGGCCGCCGGAGCCGAATCAGCCTTCCTCCGCCGCCGCGGCGCTGTCGGGCCGGCTCTTACGA
>CAXTSK010000617.1:0-1852 GCA_964246655.1 uncultured Pyrinomonadaceae bacterium | reverse complement strand
GTCACGGACAACAGCGGCGCGACGCTCGACTTCGAGCTGCCGCGCGCGCTCGGCGAGTCGCTCAAGAAGCTCTGCGAGCGCGAAGGCGTCACGCTCTTTATGACGCTGCTCGCGGCCTTCAAGATCCTCCTGCGGCGCTACTCGAATCAGGACGACATCGTCGTCGGCACCAACATAGCGAACCGCCACCGGGGCGAGACCGAAAGCCTCATCGGGTCGTTCGTCAACATGCTCGCGCTGCGCACGGACCTCTCGGGCGACCCGACGTTCCGCGAGGTTCTGTCGCGCGTGCGCGAGACGGCGCTCGGCGCGTACGAGCACCAGGACCTCCCGTTCGACAAGCTGATCGAAGAGCTTCAGCCCGAGCGGCAACTGAACCGCCACCCGCTGTTCCAGGTCGTCTTCGGCTTGCAGAGCGGCCTCGCGCCGGCCCTCGAATTGCCGCGACTGAGCCTGCGCCCGATGCACGTCACGACCAGAACGGCGAAGTTCGACCTCGCGCTCTACCTGACGGAGACGCCCGCCGGCATCGGGGGCTTCTTCGAGTACAGCACCGAACTCTTCGACCCCGCCACGGTCGCGCGGCTGCGCGCCAACTATCAAACGCTTCTGGAATCAATCGTCGGCGAGCCGGGCCGGCGCGCGTCGGAGTTGACCGTGCTGTCGGCCGAAGAGCGCCGCACGCTGCTCGCGGAGTTGAACGTCGGGCGCCGCTGCCCCGTCGAGCGCTACCCGCACGAGACGTTCGAGCAACAGGCCGCGCGCACGCCTTCGGCCGTGGCGGTCGTCTGCGAGGGCGAGCGGCTGACGTACGGCGAGCTGAACCGCCGCGCGAACCGACTCGCGCACTATCTCAGGGCGCGCGGCGTGGGGACTGAGACTCTCGTCGCCGTGCTCATGGAGCGCTCGGCCGACCTCGTGGTCGCGCTGCTCGGCATACTGAAGGCGGGCGGGGCTTACGTCCCCATCGACCCGGCCTACCCGCCCGAGCGCGCCGCATACATGCTCGAAGACACGTGCGCGCCGCTGCTCTTAACCCAAAGCTCCCTGCGCGCGAATCTGCCCGAGCACGACGCGCGGCGGGTCGTCTGCCTCGACGAGGAGTGCGGGGCGATAGCGCGCGAGAGCGGAGAGAACCCCGTCAACACGTCGCGGCCCGACCAGATGCAATACGTCATCTACACGTCGGGCTCGACCGGCAGGCCCAAGGGCGTCATGGTCACGCACGCCAACGTGGCGCGCCTGTTCGCCGCGACCGAAGATTTCTACCGCTTCTCGGAGCGCGACGTGTGGCCGCTGTTCCACTCCTACGCCTTCGACGTGTCGGTGTGGGAGCTGTGGGGCGCGCTCCTCCACGGCGGGCGGCTCGTGGTCGTGCCTTACCTGACGAGCCGTTCGCCCGAAGCGCTCTTCGAGTTGCTGTGCGCCGAAGGCGTGACCGTCCTGAACCAGACCCCTTCGGCCTTCCGACAGTTGAGCCGCGCGGCGGAGAAGGCCGCGGCCGAGGGGCGCAGGTGCGAGTCGCTGCGCTTCGTGGTCTTCGCGGGCGAGAAGCTTGAGTTCGAGAGCCTGCGCCAGTGGTTCAAAGACTACGGCGACGAGCGGCCGCGCATGGTCAACATGTACGGCATCACGGAGACGTGCGTCCACGTCACCGTCCGCCGGGTCCGCGCGGCCGACCTCGAACAGGCGGGGAGCCTCGTCGGCGGCCCCATGACCGACCTGCGCCTCTACGTCCTCGACGGGCGGATGGAGCCGGTGCCCGTCGGCGTCATCAGCGAGATTTACGTCGGCGGGGCGGGCCTCGCCCGGGGCTACCTGCGCCGGCCCGCGCTGACCGCCGACGTAAATC
>CAXTSK010000616.1:0-3405 GCA_964246655.1 uncultured Pyrinomonadaceae bacterium | reverse complement strand
GCTTGTCGGCCAGCCCGCCCGCCGCGCCGACGTAGAACGTGGCGGGCGAGCCCGGCGCCGCGCGCCAGGGGAAGGCCGAGCGCGCCAGCGTCACCTTCGGCTCGATGAGCTTGCCGATGTTGGCAGGGGTCGCGCCGCCCACGCCGGGGATGTAGCGCAGGTCAACGCCTTCGTCCTCCGTCCCGAAGACCAGTCCCTCGGAAGGCTCGTCGAACTCGACGCGCTGCGGCACGTCCGGGTAGATGCCGATCAACACGTTCGGCCCGAGGCGGTCGAGGCGCAGCGGCTTCATCGGGTTCGACTGATCTTTGCTCGAATAGGCGCGGACTTCGAGACCCGGCCAACCGGCGACGACGGCCGAGCGCAGGACGAAGCCGGCCGGCGTGCCGAGGTTGATGGGCGCCGCCGTGCCCGGAACCTTGCGGAGCGCGGCGCGCACCTGGCCGAGCGCTGTGTCCACCGCGCGGTGGAGCGGGTCGCGCATGAGCTGATTGAAGAGGCCGTCGCGGCTCGACTGCGTGCCGACGCTGAGCGCGCCGTCGATGAGCGCGTCGATCCAGTTTGGGTCGAGGTAGAAGAAGCGGATCGACTCGGCGGGCAGCATCCGCTCGTCGGGGACGAGGTTGTTGAAGGGCACGCTGTAGAGGAGCGCGGTGCGCGCCAGCCAGTCCACGACCTGCTGGGGCATAACGCCCGACTCGCGGAGCCAGATGGAACTGCCCGCGGGCGGCGTGGTCGGCGCGTTGGAGGAGAGGATGTTGAGCTGCGTGTCGCCGACGGCGACCGGCGCGGCCGTCCTGACGGTGGAGACCGTCTGCCCGTCGGCGCTCACCATCACCAGCTCCGCCCCGGCGGGCATGTTCTCGGTTACGCCCGGCGACTGGAGCGGGACGGAGGTCGCGCCGGGCGCGACCTTGGCCGCGGTCACGCCGAAGTCGGCGAGACCGCTCAGGTGTTCGAGCAGCGAGGTCACCGCCGGCTCTTGCGTTAAGTTCAGGAGGTCGGCCGGGGCGACGGGGCGGCGCCGCGAGGGGGCGCTCTTCAGCAGCATCGCGTTCCGGTCGTCGGGGACGAAGCCGCCGGTCTTCCCGACGTGTTTGGCGATGTCTTCGTAGAAGTCGGTGGCGAGATAGTCCTTGAAGGCGTTCGAGGCGATGTCGGAGTCGAGCAGCGCGGCGAGGTCTGCGACTCTCGTCGCCGTCAGGTTGCCGCCGGCTTTCCTCAGCCCTTGGCCGGCGAAGGTCGAGAGGTTCGAGTGCATCTTCTCCATCAGGGTGTCGATGAGCGCGTGCGCCTCGCGCCGCCACTGGAGGAGGTTGGTCGAGAAGGGGAGATTGTTGAGCGCGAGCAAGCGCCCGGTCTGGAAGGCGACCGCGTAGGAGAGGTCGAAGACGCCGGTCGAGGTGTCGAAGATCATCGCCTCGGAGGTGTTGCGCGGCGACGCAGGGTTCACGGGCGAGCCGGGCGGCGGCGTCTGCATGAACTCCTCGGCGACGACGGGCGCCAGAGGCCCGCGGTACCAGGCGAAACTCCGCTCGCCGGTCTGCGCGGCGTAGCTCATGGGCGCGTAGCCTTTGCGCAGGCATTGGTAACCGGCGAGCGCGAGCGAGTCGGACGGGGGCGAGGGGTCGGCGAGCGGCAGGCGGATGAGGAGGTCGGGACGCGCGCCGTCGAGCTGCCGGACGAGGTTGAGCATCAGCTCCGCGAAGTTCACTGCGGGCTCGCGCAGGCAAGTGTACGTCCAACTGTAGAGCGAGATGAGGCGGACGGTCTGCTGCGTGGGCGCGACGACCGTTTTGGCGGATTGGATGTAGTGCTCGAAGCCTTCGAGCGAGACGAGGTGGACGATGTTTCCCAACCGCTCCACGCCGCCGGACTTGGGCGGGGCGGCGGCGAAGCGGTTGGCGATGATGGAGGAGAACCAGCCCTCGTGCTTGGCGTCCTGCGGCTCCTTGTCGTCGGTCTTGACCTGCCGGACGTGCGTGAGCAGCGGCAGGTCGCCGGCCACCGGCATCAGCCCGACGAAGACCGAGGCGGGCACGTCGATGACGTTGCAGAAGGTCGTCGCAGGGTCTTCGTCGTCTTCGAGCGTGAGCGAGGGGCCGAGTGTCCCCGGAGGCGGGCCGGGTGTCTGGCCGACGACGACCTTATTGAGCGGGACGGAGGTCGTCCGGGTCGGGTTCTGAAGACTGCCGGGGGGTTGCGGGTTGGGCAGGTCTTGCTCCGAGAAGACGAGCAGCGCCATCGAAGGGCAGGCCGGGTTAGCAGGCGTCAGCCTCAGTTCGCGCTCCCAGGGGAGGGCACGCTTGTTGAGGACGATCATCGGCAGATATTCCTCGTAGACGCCGACGGCGCCCGCGGGCGGGAAGACGCGATGCACGTCGGCCGGGTCGAGCCCGAAGCGCGGGCCGCGCACGATGAACTTCTGCTTGACGGGAGACTGCGGCGCGGCCGGCACCTTCGACCCGGCGGCCGCCTTGAGCGCCTGCGAGACCGTGATCGTGTACTCGCCCGCCTTCAGCGGCGGGACGAAGTTGTCGTAGAAGGTAACGTCGATGTCCGTGTTGCCGTTGCTGCTCATAGTCTTCGAAGCCCTCGGTCGGCCGCCTTCAGGACGCGGCGAGGATGAGCGGGTTGCCGACGAGCACGGCGCCCGGGTTGGCGGCGAACGTCGTCATGGGCGAGTTGGTGACGGGGTCGAACCCGTAGCCTTGCAGCGACGCGAGGAGCCGCGCGCGCGCCGCCGTTACGTCGTCGTTCGTGAGCGCCTGCCTGATCCGCGCGATTGAGTCCGGCTTGACCGAAGGGACGGGCCCGACGGGCGTCTGGCCGGGCGCGAGCGGCAGGTGGTAGGGGCCGGGGCCGTGCGGGTCGTGCGGGTCGTTTACCGTGTCGTAGGTGAACGCCTCCGAGATGTCGATGTCGAGCGCGGAGGCGCCCGAAGGGGTCAGCACGGGCTGCTTCGGCGTGAACCTTTCGATCCCGAGCAGGCGCCCCGGGAGCATCGAGTTCATCTCGGGGTTCTGACCCGGCGGCAGCGGCGGGCCCCACTTCGCGGCGGGCACGGGGTGGCACGAGAGCGCGTAGTCGAAGCCGCCCGACAGGTCGAAGAGTTTGTTGGTGAGGTCGTTCCACACCTTGATGTCGAAGACAGAGGACGTGGCCGTCTCGTTCATCGGGCGGATGTAGACCACGTCGTAGCTCTGGCCGCACGCGCCCGCGTCGTTCGGCTTGTGCTTGCGCGTCGTGACGCCCTCCACGTCCACCTCGGTCGCGGGGAAGGCCGTCACGGCCGAGAAGGTGAAGTGGTTCGGGCGGACGATCCAGATGTCCTCGCCGTTCTTCTGGAGGGTGCTGAGCAGTCCGTCGTTGACCGTGATGGTGTAGACGCCGCTCGGCTCGACG
>CAXTSK010000615.1:0-3408 GCA_964246655.1 uncultured Pyrinomonadaceae bacterium | reverse complement strand
GGTCCTTAAGGCGCACGCATCAATTTGCGGCGGAGCGGCATTTTAATTTAGCCGGGCGTTTCAACGCCCGGTCACGCAACGTGAGGAGCCCGCGTCGCGTCAGCGACGCCTGAACATGAGGGGCACCTTCATTCAACCGTCGCTGACGCGACGCGGCCGTTATCGATTCGAGCAAACCCGGCCTTGAAAGGCTGGGTTAAATTCAAGCGCCGCTCCGCGGCGGAAGACAGAAGGCTTTGAACGCGTCGTTCTTTAAAAAGCACGACAATTATGTCTTAACAATAAAGGGGCAAGACATATTTGTCGCACGGAAATGCGAACGGTCGGTTCTTGACAGGGACTTGCGTGCCTTGACGGGCGGCCGGGGCGGCTTCTACGATGCCGTCTTCAAAGTTCGGGCGTGAAGGGCGCCGAGCGTGGGATGACACAAACAGGGTTCTTCATGGATAACGCCTTAAACCTTTCCCAAAATCTTCCGCAGCTTCTCAGGCAGGGTCAGGCCGACGCGCGTGAGATGGCGACGCTGTTGGAGATCGGGCAGATGCTCGCCGACGCGCGGCAGCTGCGGCCCGCGCTCGGGCGCGCGCTCGAACTACTCGGGCGCACGCAGGGCGTGACGCGCGCCTTCATCATGCTGGTTGACGCGGAAGCGGACGAGTTGCACGTCGAAGCCAGCTTCGGGGTGGACGACGATACGGCGCGGCGCGCGGTCTACCGAGTCGGCGAGGGCGTCGTCGGGCGCGTGGCGGAGACGTGCAAACCGGTGGTCGTGCCGCAGGCGAGCCGCGAGCCCTCGATGCTCCAGCGCGTCGCGGGGCGCGAGCGCGCCGCCGCGCGGCAGGAGGTCTCTTTCGTCTGCGTGCCGCTCTCGGTCGGGAGGGGCGCCGTCGGCGTGCTGGGCGTGGACGTGCCGTACGCGGAGGCGCGCGACTTCGAGCGGCTGACGAAGGTCGTGTCGATCGTCGCGTCGATGGTGGCGCAGGCGGTGAAGGTGGAGCGTTTGGTCGAGTCGGAGCGTGCGCGGCTGGCCGACGAGAACGCGCACCTGAAGCAGGAGCTGCGCGAGCGTTTCGACTTCGGCCACATCGTCGGAAGCTCGAACCCGATGCGGCACGTCTACGAGCAGGTCGAGCAGGTGGCGCGGACGAACACGACCGTGCTCCTGCGCGGCGAGTCGGGCACGGGCAAGGAGATGGTCGCGCACGCCATCCACTACAACTCCCTGCGCGCGGGCAAGCCCTTCGTCAAGGTCTCTTGCGCGGCGCTGCCCGAGACGCTCATCGAGGCCGAGCTGTTCGGCCACGAGCGCGGCGCCTTCACCGGCGCGATGTCGCGCAAGAAGGGTCGCTTCGAGCTGGCCGACGGCGGCACGCTCTTCCTCGACGAGATCGGCGAGTTGAACGCCTCGACGCAGATTAAACTTTTGCGCGCCATACAGGAGCGCGAGTTCGAGCGGCTCGGCGGGACGGAGACGATCAAGGTCAACGTGCGCCTCGTCGCCGCGACGAACAAGGAACTCGAAGGCGCCATCGCCGCCGGCGAGTTCCGCGAAGACCTTTACTATCGACTGAACGTCTTCACCATCTTCATGCCCCCGCTCCGGGATCGGAAGCCCGACGTGCTGCTCCTCGCCGACCACTTCCTTGAGAAGTACGCGCGCGAGCACGGCAAGCATATCAAGCGCATCTCGACGCCCGCCATCGACATGCTGACTTCGTACCACTGGCCCGGCAACGTGCGCGAGCTTGAGAACGTCATCGAGCGCGCGGTCGTCGTCTGCGACTCGTCGGTCATCCACGGCCACCACCTGCCGCCAAGCCTTCAGACGGCGGAGGGGAGTGGGACGGTGACGCGCCTTTCGCTCTCGGCGGCGGTCGAGGCGTACGAGCGCGACATCATCCAGGACGCCTTGAAGTCCGCGCGCGGGAGCCGGAAGAAGGCCGCGAAGTTCCTCGACACGACCGAGCGCATCATCGGCTACAAGGTAAAGAAGTACGGCATCGACTGTGAACGCTTCCGCTGAAGGCCCGCGCGCACTTTCTCCACACGAGCAACAGTCTTAATCAAAGGTTAGGACGTAGACTCAGGCCGTGAATGTCGAGGTGCTGGCCACACTCTACATCTTCGACGCGGACGGAACGCTGCGGCGGACGACCGTGGAGGGGCTTCCCTGTCCGAATAGACCCGGCGAGTGGGAGCTGATACCCGGCGTGCGTGAGCGTCTGTCGCGGATCGACTGGGGCGAAGGCGGCGCCCGCTTCGGCGTGGCGAGCAATCAGGGCGGCGTCGGCCTCGGCTACCTTTCGCTCGCGGCCGCGCGTGGACTTCTTGAAGAGATGGTGGTGGAGGCTTTCGGAGTGAAGAAGGCTCCGCCCGGCTCAATCGAAATCTGCCCGCACGCTCCGCACCTCGGGTGCCCCTGCCGCAAGCCGAAGCCCTTGATGCTCGTACGCCTGATGCGCCGCTTCGGCGCCGAGGCCCACGAGACGCTCTTCGTCGGCGACATGGACAAGGACGAGGGCGCCGCCCGCGCCGCCGGCACGCGCTTCATGTGGGCTCACGAGTTCTTCGACCGGCACGAATAGGCGGAGATTTAACACAGAGACACGGCTTCGAAGCAATAGCTCAACAAGCCGTGTCTCTGTGTCTCCGTGTCTCTGTGTTGAAATTGCCCCCGCTAAGTCTTACACATTCACTGCCCGCCTTCTTCGACCTCCCGCACGTCTTCGTCAGTCTCTTCCGAACTCGGCGGCGGGCCGATGAGTTCGAGGGCGCGGCAGGCAGCGTCCATCTCGGCGGACTTGATGGTGAATCCCTCGCCGCGGACGCGCTCGCCGTCGAAGACGGCCTCGACGTGGAAGATGCGCGCGTGCGGCGGGCCTTCGGTCTCGACCAACTCGTAGGTGGGCGAGAGGTGGCGCTCGGACTGTAGGCGCTCCTGGAGCAGCGTCTTGAAGTCTGCGGCCGCCGCGGACTCGGGCGTCGCGTCTTCGAGTTCACTTCCCAGCGCGCGCCGGACGAAGCCCTCGGCCTCGGCGTAGCCGCCGTCGAGGAAGACGGCCGCGAGCAGCGCCTCGAAGGCGTCGGCGAGCAGCGCGCGCTTGCGGCGGCCGCCGGTCTTCTCCTCGCCGCGGCCGACGCGCAGGTGCTCGCCCAGGGACAGCCGTCGCGAGACGCGCGCCAGCGTCTGCGTGCGGACGAGCCGGTGCTTCATGCGCGAGAGCTCGCCCTCGGTCACTTTGGGGTGCGAGCGGAAAAGGGCGTCGGCGACGACGAGGCCGAGAACGGAGTCGCCGACGAACTCAAGCGCCTCGTTGTGCAGCGCGCGCGCCTCGCGCTCGCCGCCCGCGCCCACAGACTCGTGCGCCCAGGAGCGGTGCGTGAGCGCGCGCTCCAACAGGCGCCGGT
>CAXTSK010000614.1:0-3410 GCA_964246655.1 uncultured Pyrinomonadaceae bacterium | reverse complement strand
ATCGCCCGGATCGGGTTGTCCAGCGTGAAGTCCCGGAACTGCACCCCGGCCTCGATCATCTCCAGCACCAGGTGCGCCGACCCCACCTTGAGCAGGGTCGTCACCTCGCTAATGTTGGTGTAGCCGCCGATGACGTGCACGCCCCGGTAGCGCTCGGGCTCGGCGGGCGGCGGCGGAGTCTGTTCGCGCGGCTTCGCCACGTCGCCCGTGCGCGTCAGCAGAGTCGTCGCCACGATGCGCCACGTCGAGGGCGTGCAGGTCAGGCGCAGGCCCGGCGTGTCCACCTCGACCTGCTCGCGCGGCGCGAAGGCTTCGAGCTTCCACAGCCCCTCGCCGCAACGCACGCCGTCCTCGCCGTAGAAGGTCGCCCACCCCGCCACGTAGTTGTAGAAGACGGAGCTGCGGTTCTCGACCACCAGCCGCGTGTTCCGCACGGGAGCCTCGGGCGTCCCCGTTAGCGCCTGCGTGCGCAGGCGCCCGCCGAGCGCCTCGTTCCCCGCCACGTCGTACGCGACGGCCGCCTGCGCCAGAGGCACGTGCGACTCGCTCGGCCTCACGTCCGAGGTCGTCGCCGCCGTCTGCTGCTGCGCCCGAACGAACGACGCGCCGCACGCCGACAGAGCCAGACAGAGAGCCGCGCGGACTATGTTCTTCATACCCGTCCCCTCCTGTGCGAAGCTGTTCGCTTACTCTAGCCCCAACGCACACGGCGCGCAACGGCGGCCTTATCTCGCGACGACCGGCATGAAGGCCGCGCCGCGCGGCAGCACGTAGCCGGTCGCGTCCGCGTCTACGCGCGCGAGGGCATCTCCGACCGTGCGCGCGGGCTCCATGCGCATGTGCCGCACGTCTTCGTCGGGGAGGTTCGAGACGAGTTGGACGCGGAACCGCTCGGCCTTCGTCAGAAGCGACCAGGCGGTCTGGCCGTTGACCTCGTACCCTTCGCGCAGGCGCGCCTCTAACGCGCGCGCGTCCGCGGCGTCGAACCACTTGAGGAAGTCCGCGCGCCCGAGGCCGTCGGCGCACTCCGCGACGAGGACGATGTGGCCGCCCTCCTCGCACGCGTACGAAGCCATCTCAAGTGCCTTGTGCGCCTGTATCAGGTTGAGGTCGAAGGGCGCGCCGCCCGCGGAGGCGACGACGACCGCGCGCCTCCCTTCAATCTTGACGGCGTGCGAGTCGGCGTACTCGGCGCAGGCCAGGCGGTGCGCGGCGCGCCAGTCGCCGGCGTAGACGCGCACGACCCGGCCGCGCGCGTCCGTCACGGTGTTGATGAGGAAAGACGGCGCGGCCTCCGCCGCGATGCGCTCGCACTCCTCGTGGACGGCGTTGCCGTCGAGGCGTCCGGTGCCGACGCCCGCGCGCCGTCCCCCGAGTTCAAAGTCGAGCGCCTGTAAGTGTGTCGCCTCAATCGTGCGCCGCGAGGCGAGGCCGGGACAGACGCTCTTGCGCCCGCCCGTGAAGCCCGCGAAGTAGTGGAAGCCGACCGAGCCCGTGAGGATGACGTGCGAGTGTTCGAAGAGCGCGCGGTTCAGCTCGACGGGCGTCCCGCGCTCGGTCACGCCGAAGGAGGCGTGCTGCGCTTCCGCGTCGGCGTCATGCGCGAGCGTGCGCACGCGCTGCACGATGAACGGCGTCAAAAGCTCCGCCTTCTCCTCGCGCGTCAACGGCCGGTGCATCCCTGTGGCGAAGATGATGCGCAGGTCGTAAGGCGCGACGCCGAGCGCGATCAGACGACGCACCAACAGGTTGACGACCTGCGCGCTCCCCGTCGCGCGCGTCGCGTCCGAGACGACGATCAGCACGCTCTCGCCCGGGCTGATAATCTCCTCAAGCGGCTGCGAGTCGAACGGGTCGTCAATCAACGCCCCGACCTCCGCGTCCGTCAGCGCCCGCTCCTCGCGCGCCTCGCCTTCGAGCACCTCGAAGCGCCCCCCCTCGAACTCGAACGGGAGCGAGCCGCGGCCGTAGCCTAATTGAATGTTCGCCATGCTACTAAACGCCGAAGCGGACCAGCTCGCGCTCGATGACGTTGAGCGAGGCGAAGTCGGTCTTGCCGGAGGCGCGCGTCTCGGCGAGCCAGCGGCGGAGCTGGCGCGCCTCGTCGAGCGTCTGGATGCGGCACGCGCCCGTCAGCGCCAGCGTGACGAGCGCATCCGGCGCGCCGTGCGTCATCAGTGCCGCCTGCAAGGCCGCCTGCTCGCGCAGGTCGAGGACGATGAGAAGGCTGATCTCCATGATTAAGTTCAAAGTCCCAGGTTCAAAGTTGCAAGTTCAGAGCGGATGCGACCAACCTTGAACTTTGAACTTGCAACTTTGAACTACTCTTTCGTCGAGCGGAAGCAGGCCGTGCCGGAGGTGCAGAAATGGAACGCCTCGTCCTCGAAGTCCTCGGTCTCCATCTGGATGGTCAGGTGATCGACGCCGAACTGTTCGTGGAGCTTGGTGCGCAAAGAGCGCAGCAGCTCGGCCGGCGCGGCGGCGCGCGCGTGGCGGACGTGCGCCGAGAGCGCCTCGCGCCCCGAGGTAATCGTCCAGACGTGCAGGTCGTGCACGTCCTCGACGCCGTTGGTTTCAAGGATCGCGTCCTCGACCGCGGCGAGGTTGATGTGCGCCGGCGTCCCTTCGAGGAGCACGTTGGTCGCCTCGCGGATGAGGCTCCACGAACTCCACACGATGAGCACGGCGATGAGCGCGCTGAACAGGGGGTCGGCCGCGTGCCAGCCCTTCAGGGTGACCAGCACGCCCGCGGCGATGGCGCCCACCGAGCCGAGCGCGTCGCCGAGCACGTGCAGCCACGCGCCGCGCACGTTCAGGTCGCGCTCGTGGTCGCCGTGCAGCACCCACGCGCACGCCAGGTTGACGACGAGGCCGCCCGCCGCGATGGCCGTCAGGGCGCCTGCGCGCTCGATCAGGGGCGGCGCGAGCCAACGGCCGTAAGCGTCGTACATGATGAAGAGCGAGACGGCCGCGAGCGTCACCCCGTTCGTGAAGGCCGCGAGTATCTCAAGGCGATAGTAGCCGTACGTCTTCGTCTGGCTCGCGGGCCGCGACCCGAACCTCGCGGCCAAAAGCGCCAGCCCCAGCCCCGCCACGTCCGCGAGCATGTGCCCGGCGTCGGCCAGCAGCGCCAGACTGCCGCTCCACCCGCCGCCGGCCGCCTCGGCCAGCCGCCCGACCGGCAACGGCCGCGTGAACTCGCTGCGCAGAAGGGCCACGGCGCGTGAAACCCGCCGAGCGTGCCCTTGGGGCGCTACCAGACGGCGAATCGCGGCACCGTGCCGGCCGACGATGCGAAGGCGATGAACGACGCCTTCACCGCGACGCTGGAGGACGCTTACAAGGCCGCCCAAGCGTACAAGCCCAACAAGGCGGCCTGGCTGGAAGGCCACTGGTCCGGCCTGAAGCAG
>CAXTSK010000613.1:2119-3414 GCA_964246655.1 uncultured Pyrinomonadaceae bacterium | reverse complement strand
TAACTGAACTTGACCGCGGCCGCGTCGTGCAGGTCGCGCCCGACGGCGCGGCGCGTGTCATCGCGGGGCGCGGCGGCCCCGGCTTTGCCGACGGCGAAGGGCGCGCGGAGGCGCGCTTCAACCAGCCCGCAGGCGTCGCACTCTTCCCCGACGGCTCGCTCGTCGTCGCCGACGGCGCCAACTACCTTTTGCGCCGCGTCAGCCCTTTTGAGTTGAAGAAGGATGATGAGAAGAAGGAAGGCGTTGTCGTCGCGGCTCAACCCGACACGCCTCAAACGGACGTGCTCCCGCGCATCAACGTCGAGAACCTCGGCGCGCCCTTCCCGTGGCCGCTCGACCCACAGGGCTCGTGGCACGAGGTGACGGCCACGATGGGCGAGGCGCGCGGCTCCTACGACACGAACGACAGCCGCCACCACCTGCACAGCGGCGTGGACGTGTTCGGCGTCTACGGCCAGACCGTGCGTGCCGTGCGCGAAGAGAAGGTCACGAGCCCGCTCGCCAACTGGGGCTTCGGCACTTTGAACGAAGGCTTCCGCGCCGGGCTCATGACCTACGTCCACCTGCGCGTCGGGCGCAGCGAGCGTGACGAGATGCTCGACCCGAACACTTTCATCCCCGTCCGCGACGCCTCGGGCAAGGTCGCGCGCGTGCGCGTCCGGCGCGGCACGCGCCTGCGCGTCGGGCAGGCGCTCGGCACCATCAACCGCATGTACCACGTCCACATGAACCTCGGCCCGCCCGGCGCGGAACTCAACCCGCTCGCGCTCCCCTTCACGGGCTTCGCAGACCACTTCGCGCCGCGCATCGCGCGCGAAGGCGTGCAACTCTTCGACGAGTCGGGCGCGCGCCTCACGGAGAAGCGCGGCGGCCGCCTCGTCGTGCGTGGCCGCGTCCGCATCGTCGTGGACGCCCTCGACCAGGTGGACGGCAACCAGCCGCGCCGCCGTCTCGGCCTCTACCAACTCGGCTACCAACTCTTACTGCCGGACGGCTCGCCCGCGCCCGGCTTCGAGCAGCCGCGCGTCCAGATCGAGTTCGACCGCCTGCCGCCCGACCGCGAGGCGCCCAAGATCGCCTACGCCGACGAGAGCGGCATCACCGTCTACGGGAGCAGCGAGACGCGCTTCCTCTACGAGGTGACGAACACCATCCGCCACGGCCGCGCCGAACGCGGGGTGTGGGACACGACCACGCTCCCACCCGGCGACTACACCTTGCGCATCCTCGCCGCGGACTTCGCCGGCAACGAGGCCGTTGACAACCGCGACGTACCTATCACAGTAGACAGGAGA
>CAXTSK010000613.1:0-2073 GCA_964246655.1 uncultured Pyrinomonadaceae bacterium | reverse complement strand
GGCGCGCCGCCTCTTCTTCCTACTGTCTACTGTCTACTAACCCGTGCTGCCGAAGCCGCCCGCGCCGCGCCCGGTCTCTTCGAGGTCTTCGGCCCAGGCGGGCTCAGGGCTCGCGATGGCTTCGACGACGAGCTGCGCGACGCGCGCGCCGGGCTCGACCTCGAACGGCTGGCGGCCGTGGTTGACGTGCGCGCAGAGATTCTCGCCGCGGTAGTCCGAGTCGATCACCCCGGCCAGCAGGTCTATCCCTTGGCGGACGGCGAGCCCCGAGCGCGGCGCGACCCGGCCGTAGAAGCCTCGGGGGATTGCGACAGCGAGCCCCGTGCGGACGGCCGCGCGCCCGCCCGGCTCAATCGTCACGCGCTCGACCGCGTAGAGGTCGAGCCCCGCCGCGCCCTCGCTCCCGCGCGTCGGAAGTCTCGCCTCCGGGTGGAGCCGCTTGAAGTGTAGACGCTCGAACATGAGAGTCGCCGGCAACGAACGTCAGTGCACGTTTCGACCGGGGCCGCGCCCCTGGATGATGTTACGCACCCGCCCCCCGACGAACTGCCCGAGGCAGAACGCGCCGACCATGACGGGGAAGCTTATCAACTTGAAGCCGAGCCCCCAGTAGATTCTCAAAGCGATGACCGGGGGCACCGATACGAGCAGGGCTAGAAACCACTGACTCGAAAGTCTCCGCACGCTCGCTCGCCAGTAGCCGAACGGCAGGTTGATGAGAAAGACGAGGAGTGCGACCGTCCAGAGTCCCATGGTTCGTTGATCGAGTCGTGTCTCAGTCAGTCTTAAAATCTAACGACCGGCCAGCACGCGGTTCGTGTGTGTCAGGTGCTTGTACTCCGCGTCGGGCACGCCCGGCAAAGGCGACCTGATGAGCAGGTTCGAAGGCCCGTCCCGCAGGTCGCGCATGGTCGCCCACGCGCTCCAGACGGGCAGCGCCGTCACGCCTAGCAGCAGCGCGAGCATCAGGGGCGCGCCGCGGCCGCCGACGTAGCGCAGCAGCGGCAGCGCCGTCAGCACGGGCAAGCCGACGCTCAAGCCCACGCGCCCCCAGTAGAGCCAGCGCCAATTGCCCTCGGTCAGCGTGAAGGCGCTGGTGAGCGTCCAACCGAAGAACGGCCCCAGCCCGCACGCGACGAGCCAGAAGGCGCCCACGCGATCCGCCCAGCCGCCGCGCGGCTCAACCTGAGTGTGGTACTCGGGACGCCCCGCGAAGTACATCCCCACCCCGACGAGGAGGCAGAGCGTTACGAGGAAGACGGTCGTGCTCCACCCGAGCGGCGGGACATAGCCGAACCTCAGGTAGAAGAGCGCCGGCACCCAGACGGCCGCCGACAGCGCCGCCAGGAGCCAGCGCCGAAACACTCGCCCCGAAGCACGCGGCGGCGGCGGGACGGGTGCGCCCTCACCTTTCACGGGCGGCTTCTTCGCCTTCAGCCGCGCGAGGCGCGAACTCGCCCTCGACCCAGACTTCGCCGTCATCGAAGAACTCCTTCTTCCAGATGGGGACGGTGCGTTTGAGTTCGCGGATGGCCCATTCGCAGGCTTCGAAGGCGGCGCGGCGGTGCGGGGCGCTGACCGCGATGACGACGGAGGTCTCGCCGATCTCCGTGCGCCCTGTGCGGTGGACGATGCCGACGTGCGCGATGTCGAAACGCCTGTGTGCTTCTTCGCCTAACCGGCGCATCTCTGCGAGCGCCATTGGGGTATAGGCTTCGTAGACCAGATGAAGAGTGCGGCGCCCCTTCGTCCACTCGCGCGCGTAGCCGTCGAGCGTGACGGTCGCGCCGCAGCGGCGGGGGACGACGCGGCGCGCGACCGATCCAACGTCGATGGGCTTGTTCGTCAGTTCGAAGAAATCTTCGGCGTCGTCCGCTTCCGGGGGTTGCCCGTCGCCGCCGCTCACCGGCGGGAAGAGCGCGAGTTCGTCGCCGTCTTCCAACTCCACGTCGAGGTCGCGCGCGTACCCCTGATTGACGGCGACGAGGAGCGAGGAGCGGAAGCGTTTGAGGGCGGGGTACTCTTCGAGCACGCGCGCGAAGGCCGCGCGCGCCGTCGCGCCCGGGGCGAGCG
>CAXTSK010000612.1:0-3416 GCA_964246655.1 uncultured Pyrinomonadaceae bacterium | reverse complement strand
GCGCATGGGGTTGGAGAGCCACTGCTCCTGCGGGGCCCCCTCGACGATCTTATTGAGCTGCGACTGCGACAGCCCGGCGAGCGTCCGTTCGAGCGCCGCCGGGTTGTTCCTCAACGAGGCGATGACTTCGGCGACCGCCACGGCCGCGGCCGGGTCCGTTTCGGCACGGCTGGCCTGCGCCCTGACGAAAGCCTCCTTCGCCGCGTCCGTGCCATGCGCGGCGACCGAGCGGCCCAGCGCCTTCAGGTCGTCGCCGCCGAAGAGCGAGGCGAGCCGGTTCAGGTTGTTGCCGTCGAGCCTGGCAGCCAGCATGTCGAACAGCCGCGTCTTCTCCCCGCCGTCAAAGCCCCCTGTGCCGAACCAGCCGTTGCTGCCCAGCTCGTCGGCCCATTTCCGCAAGTCGTCGTCGGACAGGCGGTTGAAGACGGCGTTGGCCTCCTCAGGGTTGAGGCCCGCGAAGGCCCGCTCGATGTCTTCCAACTCGCTGTGGGTAACGTCGTTGAAAATCCCCGACTCGTCGAGTTTCTCGTGGATGAGCCTGACGGCCGCATCGACCTTGCCCTGATCGACGGTCGAGCCGCCGCCACCGCCGCCGCCCGGGTCCTGGAAGGCGAGGAACCTGAACTGCGTTATCGACTGCTGGAAGAACAATTCGCCCCGCCGGCTGTCGGCCCCGGCGTCCGTGTTCTGTGCGACGAGGTTTTCGCTCGCCACGTTCGTAGTTTCGAGGGACTCCCTCACGGCTTCGGCGATGACACTTTCGACCGGCTTAACCATTTCTGCTCTCCTTCGGAGCGCACCCCGCCTGACGGGCGCGGGCGCGGCTTCTTGCCATTCACCATAATTATCGGCCTTCGGCGGAAAAAGTTGCCGGTCTGGAGAAAGCGCGGCCCGGAAAAGCACCGCTCAATACCGGGCCGACACTCAAAGTTGAGCTAATTTTAGGTATTCCATTTTATGGGCAAGCCTGCTATCCTGCTTCAGAATTTGCAATGGACACGTCCGAACAAATTTTCCTCAAATAATGCGAGCGAAATGGGGGCACGGTCGGTTATTTCTTCCGTGATTTTGTAGAGCCAGCGACGGGTACGTGCGTTTCACTGGCACGTACCCGTGAATCGTCACATCAACCACCAGGAAGTCTTATCCTTCCGGCTCCGCATTCATAAAAACAGCTTCTACCTCGACGGCTTAAGGCACTCCCATGAGATTCCAGGACGCCCCAGATGTCTTCACGCTAACCTCCAGCCAGCGCGAAATATACTATGAACAACTTCTTCACCCGGAGACCTCCATCTTTAATGTCGGCGCGGCCGTGACGATTGACGGCCCGTTCGAGCCGGAGCTTTTCACGCGGGCAGTGCGCCACGTCTACCACACCCACCCGGAGTTGAACGCGACTATCTTTGAGGAAGACGGGCGCCCCCTGCAACGCCTCGCGCCGCGCGACGACTTTTCGCCCTCCGTGGCCGACTTCTCGCAGCACGCGCAGCCCGAGCACGAGGCGCGGCGGTTCATGGCCGGCCATTTTCAGGAGCCGCTGCCCTTCGGCGCGCAGAGCCCGCTCTCCGCGATTACCCTCTTCGCCATCAACCCGCAACGTCACATCTGGTACACGAAGTTTCACCACATCATCTCCGACGGCTGGTCGCTGTCGCTTCTCTTTCAGAAGATTGTCGAACAGTATAATCGGCTGAAGAAGGGCGGGCCGGATCTTCCCCCGGACGAGTTTCGGTTCGAAAAGTTTATCGCCACGGAGCAGCAGTACGCGGCCTCCGAGGCCGCCTTGAAAGACCGCCGGTACTGGGAAGAAAAATTCGTCACGTCTCCTCCCTCCTTTTACCCTCTGCGGAAGCCCTTCGCTTACGAGAGCGCGCATCGAGTGCTCGTCATCCCGCGCGAAAAGTTCGAGCGGATCGTCACGCTCGCGCGGCAGGAGAACTGCACCTCTTTCCATTTCATCACGGCCGCCCTCTTCTCCTGTCTGGCGCAGGCTCACCGGACTTACGACCTCAGCATCGCGCTGCCGATTTTGAACCGTCATTCCAGGGCGTTTAAGGAGACGATGGGATTGTTCGTCAACATCCTGCCTCTGCGGCTGGAGGTTGACCCGCACGGGAGCTTTCGCACGCTGCTCGGGCAGGTAGCTCATCAACTGGCGCGGGACTACCGGCACGGGCGCTACGCCGTCGGCCGCCTGTTGCGTAAACGCCAGACGGCATCGAGAGGCCGACAACATCTCAACGAAGTCAGCTTCTCTTATGAAAGGCACTTCTACGACCGCGATTTCGAGGGCTGTCGCAACCGCGTCACGCCGCTCGTGACGCGGCAGCAGGTCCGCCCGCTCCAGATTTTCCTGCGCGAATACGACAAACGCGACGATGTCTATCTGGACTTCGACTACAACCTGTCCTTCATGGACGAGGGGCAGATGCAGGAGTTGGTCGGCCGTTTGGATGAGCTGATCGACCGGGGCCTGAGCGATCCGGGTGCGACGACGTGCGCCCCGAAGTACGCGGCAGCGGAAGAACCAAAGCCCCCTCCTCAAATCACGTCGCAGGATGAGGCGACGAACCTTGTGACGTGGTTCGAGCGCGCGGCCCACCGCCACCCCGATCGCGTCGCCCTCGCGCACGGCCCGGCGACTCTCACCTACCGCGACTTGAACGCACGCGTCAACCGCCTCGCACGCCTGCTCCGCGCCCGCGGCTTCGCCCCCGAGTCGCTCGTCGCCCTCTGCCTCGAACGCTCCACGGACATCGTCGCCTGCGTCCTCGCCATCCTCAAGGCCGGCGCCGCCTACCTCCCGCTCGACCCGGCTTACCCGCAGCAGCGCCTCGCCTTCCTGCTCTCAGACGCCTCACCCGCGCTGCTCATCGCTGACCGCCGGAGCGCCCCCGCGCTGCCCGCTTCGCCCTGCCCGACCCTGCTCCTCGACGAGCTGGAAGGAGAACTCGACACCTTCTCGACGGAGAATCTCGCCCTGCCAATTGACCCAGCTCAAGCTGCCTACGTCATCTACACGTCGGGCTCGACGGGTCGGCCGAAGGGCTGCGTCGTGACGCACGCCAACGTCACGGGGCTGATGCGCGCGGCGGAGGCCGACTTCGGCTTCGGCGCGGGGGACGTGTGGACTTTGTTTCACTCCTACGCCTTCGACTTCTCCGTGTGGGAGATGTGGGGCGCGCTGCTCTATGGCGGCCGCCTCGTCGTCGTCGATTTCTGGGTGAGCCGCGAGCCCGAGCGGTTCTACGAATTGCTGCGGGACGAAGGCGTCACGGTGCTGAACCAGACGCCGTCGGCCTTCCGGCAGTTGATGGCGCATGAGCAATCACGGGGCGCGGGCGCGGCGGATGAGTTGGCGCTGCGTTACGTCATCTTCGGCGGCGAGGCGCTCGACGTGGCCTCGCTCCGGC
>CAXTSK010000611.1:0-3424 GCA_964246655.1 uncultured Pyrinomonadaceae bacterium | reverse complement strand
ACGCAGACGCCGCGCCCGGCCGTGCCGACCGCGGCCCAGACGGCCGCCGCCATCGCCGAGGGCAAGTTCGCCATCATCGCCACCGAGGCTTTCGGCGACCAGAAGGAGGGCATCCAGCGCCTCGTCGCCGCCTTCCAGACGGTGGAGCGTGAGTTCAAGCCGCGCCGCGACGAGATTCAGACCCTGAAGACGCGCTACGACGCGCTCGTTAAGGAGATCAACGACACCAAGGCCGTCGCCGCTGCGACGGCGCTCCAGACCAAGGCCGACCAGGCCGAGGCGCTCAAAGTCGAGATCGAGCGCAAGCAGCAGGACGGCCAGAAGGCGCTCGACAAGCGCGTGCAGGATTTGACCGGCCCGGTCTACCAGGACATCGGCACCGCCTTGCAGGCGTACGCCAAGGCGCGCGGCCTCTCGGTCATCTTCGACGTGAGCAAGATGCAGGGCGTCGTCATGGTGGTTGACGGCGGCATCGACATCACCAGCGCCTTCATCGCCGACTACAACCAGCGCAACCCGGCCACCGCGTCCGCGGCCACGCCGCCCGCCCGCCCGTAAGAGCTGTGAACCGTAAACCGTAAACCGTGACGAGAAGGAACTGCTTTCCTCTTGTCACGGTTTACGGTTCGCGCTTTACGGCTTTAATCTTGTCACGGTTTACGGTTTACGGTTAACGTCTCCCTATGGAAACCGTTCTCGACACCCGCGCCATCCAGGAGATCCTGCCGCACCGCTACCCGTTCCTGCTCGTTGACCGCATCGTCGAGCTGACCCCGGGGGTGCGCATCGTCGGGGTCAAGCAGGTGACGATCAACGAGCACTTCTTCCAGGGGCACTTCCCCGGCGCGCCCGTCATGCCCGGCGTCCTCATCCTTGAGGCGATGGCGCAGGTCGGGGCGGTCTACGCGCTCCAGCAGTTGGAGGGGCGCGAAGACAAGCTCGTCCTCTTCAGCGGCATCGACAACGGCCGCTTCCGCCGCCCCGTCGTCCCCGGCGACACGCTCGTCATCACCGTGACGCCCGTCCGCGTCGGCCACCGCGTCCAGAAGATGCACGGCGAGGCCCACGTCGATGGCCAGCTCGCCGCCGAGGCCGACATCATGAGCGTCGTCGTCCCGAAGTGAAATGAAGGGCAGTTTTTAGTTTTCAGTTTTCAGCAAGAAGAAGCCTGCGGGTATTTGCTGAAAACTAAAAACTGAAAACTGCCTACTGCTTTCAATGTCTGTCTACGTCCACCCAACATCAGTCGTCAGCCCGCGCGCCGAGGTGGGCGAGGGCGCGCACGTCGGGCCGTTCTGCACGGTCGGCGACGAGGTGCGCCTCGGCGCGGGCGTGCGCCTGGAGTCGCACGTCGTCGTTGACGGCCGCACGGAGATCGGCGACGAGACGCACGTCTTCCCCTTCGCGTCGATAGGGCTTGAGCCGCAGGACTTGAAGTACTGCGGCGAGCCGGCCGAGACCCGTCTGGGCAAGCGCAACCGCATCCGCGAGTTCGTGACCGTCCACCGCGGGACGGAGGGCGGCGGGATGCTCACGTCCATCGGCGACGACTGCCTCATCATGGCGCAGGCGCACGTAGCGCACGACTCGCGCGTCGGCGACCGCGTGATTATGGCGAACGCCGCGACGCTCGCGGGCCACGTCACGGTCGAAGACGGGGCGAACGTCGGGGCGTATTCGGGCGTCCACCAGTTCTGCCGCGTCGGGCGCGAGGCGTACGTCGGCGGCTACTCGGTCGTCGTCAAGGACGCGCTCCCCTTCGCGCTCACGGTCGGCAACCACGCGAAGTGCTACGGCCTGAACACCGTCGGCATGAAGCGCCGCGGCTACCCGCAGGAGACTGCGGAAGCCCTGCACCACGCCTTCCGCCTCCTCCTCTCTTCCCGGCTGAACACCACGCAGGCGCTCGCGCGCATCCGCGAGGAGGTGCAGGGCTCGCCGGAGGTCGAAGAACTCCTCCGCTTCATCGAGACCTCGCGGCGCGGGGTCGTCAAATAGTAAATGGTGAATGGTAAATGGTGAATGATGAATGGATGAAGGCGAGCGTCTCTTCCGTCTCTTCACCATTTACCATTCACCATTTACCATTCACCAGCTTATGCGTTACGGACTCATAGCAGGCAACGGCAAGTTCCCGTTTCTCGTCCTTGAGGGCGCGCGGCGCGCGGGCGCGGAGGTGGCGGTCGCGGCCATCAGGGAGGAGACCGACCCGGAGATTGAGCGCGTGGCCGACCGCGTGGCGTGGGTCGGCATCGGCCAGTTGGGCCGGATGATCCGCTTCTTCAAGCGCGAGGGCGTGGAGAAGGCGATCATGGCGGGACAGGTCAAGCACGTGCAGATCTTCAGCGGCGCGCTCCCCGACGTGCGGATGCTGAAGATGCTTCTGTCGCTCCCGCGCCGCAACACCGACGCCCTCATCGGCGGCGTCGCGGCCGAACTGGCGCGCGAAGGCATCGAGCTGATCGACTCGACCTACTTCATCAAAGACCAACTCCCGTCGGAAGGCGTGCTCTCGAAGCGCGCGCCCTCGGCCGCCGAGCGCGCCGACATCGAGTACGGTCTGGAAGTCGCGCGCGAGATCGCGCGGCTCGACCTCGGTCAGACCATCGTCGTGCGCGCGCGCGCCTGCGTCGCGATTGAAGCGATGGAGGGCACGGACGAGACCGTCCGCCGCGCGGGCCGCCTCGCGCGCGGCCGCCTGACGGTCGTCAAGGTCGCCAAGCCGAACCAGGACATGCGCTTCGACGTGCCCGTCGTCGGCCTGCCCACCATCGAGACGATGGTCGAGGCCGGCGCCGCCTGCCTCTGCCTCACCGCGGGCAAGACGCTTATCTTCGACCGCAACGAAATGCTCCGCCTCGCCGACCGCCACCGCATCTCCGTCGTCGCCGCTTAAAGAAGAGGCTAGTTGCTGGAGGCTAGAGGCTAGTTAAGACTTGATGTCCTAACTAGCCTCTTCTTCTGTGGCGGTTTGGAGCGGCGCGCAGGAATGCCACAGCGGCGCGGCGCGTCGGGGGAGTTGCGGGGCGCGAAAGCGCGGGTCTTTGACATCTTCGAGTTGGCACGGCCGTTGCGATTGTCGTGGGCGTTGAGGTCGGCAAAAAAATTCTGAAGGAGAGATTGGAAAGCTTATGAAGAAGTTAGTCACCGCAACCTTACTCGCCCTGACGCTGGTCGCCGGCGCGGGCTCGGCCCTCGCCGCGAAGAGGCAGAACTCGAACGACGCGGCGGCCGGCGCCTCGACCATGAAGTCGTCGAAGAAGCATCGCAAGCACCGCCGCCGTCACCACCGCCGCAGCACTAAGAGCGCCGCGGCCAACGCCAACAGGTAAGCCAGGGCCGTTCAGAGTCCGCACGGACGCCCCGCGGGAGGGGCCGCACTCGACGGGCGAAGGGTGCGAGGTGCGGAGAGCGAGGCGCGGGC
>CAXTSK010000610.1:0-3432 GCA_964246655.1 uncultured Pyrinomonadaceae bacterium | reverse complement strand
CCTTCCGGCGCGGGCAGGCGTTTGCGGTCGAGCTTGCCGTTCGGCGTCAGCGGCATCTCCTCAAGCACCACGAAGTGCGACGGCGCCATGTACTCCGGCAGCCTGTGACGCAGGTACGTGCGGAGACCTTCGGTGTCGTACCACGGCCATGACGTGGGCACGACGTAGGCCACCAGCCGCTTCTCCCCCGGCTCATCTTCACGCAGGAGCACGGCGGCGTCCTGCACCGCCGCGTTGTCGCGCAGGTTCGACTCGATCTCGCCCAGCTCGATGCGGAACCCTCGCAGCTTCACCTGGTGGTCAAAGCGGCCCAGGTACTCCAGCGTGCCATCCGCCATCCAGCGGGCAAGGTCTCCGCTCCGGTACAGCCGCCCGCCCGCCTCGCGGCTGAAGGGGTCGGGGATGAACTTCTCGGCCGTCAGCGCCGGCCGGTTCAGGTAGCCGCGCGCCAGCCCGTCGCCCGCGATGAATAACTCACCGGCGACTCCCACCGGCGCGAGTTCGTACTCCGAGTTAAGGATGTAGACGCGTGTGTTCGAGATGGGCGAACCGATGGGCATGCTGCGGATGTCGCGCAACGCCTCGGCGTCGGAAGGAATCTGGTAGCAGCAGGTGAAGGTGATTCCTTCCGTCGGGCCGTACCCGTTAATCAGGCGGGTCGAGCCGAGCATCTGCACTGCCTTGCTGACGTGGCTGACCGACAGTGCCTCGCCGCCCACCAGTAACTGCTCCAGGGGAGCCAGCGCCAGCGGCATCACGTCCATGACGGCGTTGAAGAGCGACGAGGTGAGCCAGGCGGAGTTGACCTGGTTCTCGCGTATGAACTCGGCCAGCCGGTCGGGGACGGGGATACGCTCGGGGTACAGGATGCAGCGGCCGCCGTGCAGCAGCGGGGCCCATATCTCAAGGGTCGAGGCGTCGAAGGAGACCGGCGAGATTTGCAGGAAAGAGAGCGACGGGCCGAACCGCGCGTAGTCGGCCGACATCAACAGGCGGACGATGCCCCTGTGCGCGACCTCCACCCCTTTGGGCGAGCCGGTGGAGCCGGAGGTGTACATGACGTAGGCGAGGTTCTCGGGGCCGACAGGGGCCGACAGGTTGCTCGCGGGGAGGTGTTGCACCTCCTCCCACTCGGAATCGACGCAGAAGACGTGAATCCACTGGGTCGGCAGGGAGTCCTGCAACCTCTCCTGCGTGAGCAGGATGGAGCATTGGGCGTCGCTGAGCAGCCACGCCATGCGCTCTATCGGGTGCTCGGGGTCGATGGGGAGGTAGGCTGCGCCCGCCTTGAGGATGGCCAGCAGGGCCACGACCATCTCGGCCGAACGCTCCATGCAAACGCCGACGCGGAACTCGGCGCCGACGCCCAGGCTCAGGAGGTAGTGCGCCAGTTGGTTCGCGCGCTCGTTGAGCCGACGGTACGAGAGGGACTGCCCCCCGTAGACCACGGCGACGGCGTCCGGGGACACCTCGGCCTGCGCCTCGAATAGTTGGTGGACGCAGCTCGACCGCGGGAAGTCGCGGGCGGTGTCGTTGAAGTCAGACAGCAGTCGCTCACGCTCCCCCGCCGCCAGCAGGGGCAGGCTGCGGACGCGCCGCGAGGGGTCGTCCGCGACCCCTCGCAGCAGCGTGTGGAAGTGAGAGATCAGGCGGTCGGCCGTCGCGCGGGAGAATAGATCCGTCGCGAATTCGAGCGACCCTTTGAGCGAGGAGAGGCTTTCTTCAAAGACGAAGGCGAGGTCGAACTTGGCGACCTGATTCTGCTCTGTGAGCGAGGTGACCTTCAGCCCGGGTAGTTGCAGCTCCACCCCGGCCGCGTTCTGCAGCACGAGCTTGACCTGGAACAGGGGCGCGCGGCTCAGATCACGCTGCGGCTGGAGTTCCTCCACGAGCTTCTCAAAGGGGAGGTCCTGGTGGATGTAGGCGTCCAAGGTGTTGCGGCGCACTTGCCCGAGCAGTTCCGCGAAAGAGGGGTTGGCGGAGAGGTCGGCCCTCAGCACCAGCTCGTTGACGAAGAAGCCGATGAGGGACTCGGTCTCCAGGCGGTTGCGGTTGGCGATGTCCGTGCCGACGGCAACGTCCGACTGGCCGGAATACTTGGCCAGCAACACCTGGAAGGCGGCTATCAACGTCATGAACAGGGTGACGTTGTGCTGCCGGCTCAAATGCTTCAGCTTCTGAGTCAGTTCCTCTTCGAGCTCGAAGGTGACCGTCTCGCCCTTGTGCGAGGCCACGGCGGGGCGCGGAAAGTCCGTCGGCAGTTCCAGCGTGGTCAGCGAGTCGAGCTGTCCACGCCAGTAGTCCAGTTGGGACTCCAGCACTTCGCCTTGCATCCAGTTACGCTGCCAGACGGCGAAGTCCGCGTACTGGATGGGCAGTCCGGGCAGGGCGGCGGGGCGGTCGAGCAGGAAAGCCTCGTAGAGGGCGGAGAACTCTTTGACGAGGATGCTGAAAGACCAGCCGTCGCTCGCGATGTGGTGCATCGTGACCAGCAGGACATGCTCTTCGTCGGCCAGGCGCAGGAGCTTGGCTCGGAGCAGAGGGCCGGCCGAGAGGTCGAAGGGTTGCTGCGCCTCATGGCGCGCAAGAAGTTCAAGGCAGGAAGCGCCCTCCTCGTGCTCTTCTTCGGCGGAGAGATCAATAACGTCCAGGGGGAGCGGCACGAAGTCGCCGATGATCTGCGCCGGCTCGCCGTCCACGGAGGAGAAGCTGGTGCGCAACACCTCGTGGCGGCTGACGATGGCGTCGATGCTGTTCTTAACAGCCGCGATGTCGAGTCGGCCGGTGAGCTTGAGGGCGACGGGTATGTTGTAGAGCGGGCTGCCGGGTTGGAGCTGGTCAATGAACCAGAGGCGCTGCTGCGCGTAAGACAGGGGCAGCGGCCCGGCTCTTTCCACCGGCGTCACGGGCGGAGCTTGGGCGCCGAGCCCGGCTTGCAGAGCCGACTGCACCTGTGAAGCCAGACCGGCCACTGTGGGAGATTCAAACAGGGCGCGCAGAGACAGGTTTACCCCGAAGGCGTTCCTGACCCTTGAGACGACTTGAGTGGCCAGAAGGGAGTGGCCCCCCAGCTCGAAGAAGTTGTCCTGAAGGGCGACGCCCTCCAGCCTCAGCACCTGGCAGAAGATGGAACCCAGTATCTGCTCCATCGCAGAGCCTATCTCGGGGGCCGCGGGCGCAGAATGCCTGGGCGCGAGCAGGCGTTTGCGGTCGAGCTTGCCGTTCGGCGTCAGCGGCATCTCGTCGATCAGCACGAAGGCCGAAGGCAGCATATAGTCGGGCAGCTTCGCCGCCAGCGCCTCGCGGTACGCGCCCACCAGCGCGCCCCTCATTGCGGCGCGCCCGTCCTCGTCGGCCTCCGCGTAGCCCTCCGCCACCACGTAGGCCACCAGGCGTTTGTGCCCCGGCTCGTCCTCGCGCGCCAGCACCGCC
>CAXTSK010000609.1:0-3439 GCA_964246655.1 uncultured Pyrinomonadaceae bacterium | reverse complement strand
CTGTTAAGACTACTGCGGCACTATCCGCTGTGACCGTCTTAACTTCATCAGACCCAAGATTAAATTTCTTTAACTGCCTACTGCCATCTGCCTACTGCTTACTGTCTTTTCCCGGCGTACGATAGTACACAAATTTGTACCGTATCTTTCCGCCCGGCGGGCTCTCGAAAAGAGTCCCCGGGCGTTTAACTTTTTACCCCTGATAGACTTCCCTCCGGCGGCACGGACGTTGCCATTTTTTTAAGTTTTGCCTTTTGTGGTGGACGTTTATCAAGGGGAAACATGTGTAGCTAACGAACAAAGGAGGGATAGACGAATGAGTAGACGCTTGCTTAACCTCGCGGCCGTCGGCGCCCTGGCGCTCGGCCTCGCGCCCGCGGCTTTCGCGCAGGAGACGCAGCCACAGCCTCAGCCGCAACCGCAGACGCAGACGGTCGTCACCACGACAACGCAGACCGCGCAGGCCGTGCAGAACCCTGACGGCTCCTGGACGGTCATCCAGTACCCGGCGGGCAAGGAGGTCGTCGTCGATCTGATGCCCGCGACGACTTACGCCAGCGCGCACGGCCGCGCCAAGATCATGCGCATGAACGACGGCACGCACATCGCGCTCGACCTTTCGGGCCTGCCGGCCGACGCCGCGGCCATGAACCTCTACGCTGTTGACCCGTTCGGCAAGGTGACGATGCTCGGCCCCGTCGCCTTAACCAACGGCGTCTCGACGCAGACCTTCGACACGCCGCTCGACCGCTTCATGCTCGTGCTCTCGCCCGAGTCGAACCTGACGGCCTACACGCCTTCGGTCGGCTACGCCTTCCGCAGCGCCGTGCCGCAGGGCTTCGCCGTCGTGCCGATGACTTCGGCCTCCGGCGAGCGCGTCGCGGCGACTTCGACCGCGGGCGCGACGACCGCCTACACCGCGCCGATGCTCGGCATCCCGACCTACGACCGCGGCGACACGACCGACGTGAAGGTCAAGCTCGCGGGCGCTTTGACGGGCTCGCGCGTCAACTTCCAGATCACGCCGCGCAAGGACGGCCCGACGACCGTCGTCGCGCGCTTCCACGAACTGAAGGAGGCGCCGGCCGGACAGGTCTACGTGCTCTGGGCCGTCTCGCCCGACAACAAGTACACGAAGCTCGGCCAGATCGTGAACACCGGCCGGCGCAACGAGGCCGAGGTTAAGTCGGAGACGACGCTCGCCGACTTCGGCCTGCTCGTCACGCTCCAGCCCGAAGGCGACGCCATCGCCGGCGACGTGGTCGGCACGGTCATTCGCTAGTTCAAACCGGCGGAAGCCCGACCGTGAGGGAGGGCGTTAAGCCTACGACAAAGAAAGGGGGATGAGAGGCGGTGTGCTTCTCGTCCTCCTTTTTGCTCTCAAACGCGGAAGCCTTCCCTCACGGTCGGGCTTCCGACCTGGCGAATCCCTCACAAAACCGCGCTTGACACAGTTTAGACATAAAGTGATTGACATCTGCGTGAATCCCGGCATAATGGCCGAACGCCCCCCGACAGGGCGTGCCGCGAGCAGTCGGGTTTCATCCTTTGAACCCCTCCCCGACGGAGCAGAGAAATCCCCGGGCTCCGAAATCCTTTTTTGAGAAGAAAGCCCCCGAGATGTTGAACCGCAAGCTTCCCCCGTGGCTGGCGCTCGTCGCCCTTTTCTTCTGCTTCGCCGCCGTGCCCGCGCGCGCGCAGGACGAGTCGCTCCCCGAACTCATCCGCCGCGTCAAGCCCTCGGTCGTCTCCGTCATCACCTACAACGCGAAGGGCGAGGTCGCGCTCACGGGCAGCGGCTTCTTCATCCGCCCCGGCGAAGTGCTCACGAACCTGCACGTCGTGGAGGGCGCGCACCACGCGGAGGTGCGTACGTTCGAGGGCAAGGGCAAGACTTATCAGGTCAAAGGGCTGACGAGCCTCGACGAGGACGGAGACCTCGCCGTGCTCGGCGTCGAGATGCCCCTGGAGCGCGCGAACGTCGTCGAGACGACGGCCGCCGTCCCCGAAGAGGGCGAGCGCGTCTTCGTCATCGGCAATCCTTTAAGGCTCGAAGGGTCTGTGGCCGACGGCATCGTCTCGGCCGTGCGCGAGGTGCCGGGTCTGGGTCGCATCGTGCAGATCACGGCGCCCATCTCGCACGGCAACTCGGGGAGCCCGGTCTTCAACATGAAGGGGCAGGTGGTGGGCGTCGTCACCATCCGCGTGATGAACGGGCAGAACATCAACCTCGCGCTCGGGGCGCCGCGCTTCTCTTCCCTCAAGCCCGCGGAACGCCTCGTCAGCTTCGACGAGCTGGCGCGCAAGGCCGGCGACGAGCAGAGGCCGGACGGCATCGCCGACTGGTGGTATCGTAACGGGCTCAACTCGCTCTGGCTCGGCAACTACGACAGCGCGCTCGGCTACTTCGAGACGGCGGTGAACAAGAATCCGCAGCGCGCCGACGCGTGGATTCAGGTCGGCTTCTGCAAGGTCAAGCAGGGCAAGAACCAGGACGCCATCCGCGCCTTCGAGCAGGCGCTCAAGCTGCGGCCCAACTCCTACGAGGCTTTGAACAAGCTCGGCGACGCGTACTACTACGCCGGCAACTACTACAAGGCGCTCGACGCGTACAAGCGCGCCGTCGCCCTGCGCCCCGAGTTGGCCGAGGGTCACTACAATCTGGCCTCCGTCCACCTCGAACTCGGCGACCGCGCCGAGGCGCTCGCGCAGGCTAACCTCTTGAAGCCGATTGACGCCGCGCTCCACCAGAAGCTTCTGCGCGAGATCGGGCGGTGAATCAGTAGGCAATAAGACGGCCTGAAAGAAACGGGGGCGGCGAGTCGTTAATCTCGCCGCCCCCGTTTTATTGAACGCTTGCTCTTGCCTTTAACTGCCTACTGCTCTACTCCCCCACCTGCTGAGTCGTGAAGATGCCTTTGTCGATCTGGCGCGGGTCGCCGATGACGACGAATTGGAGGTTGCGCATGTAGGTATTGGCGACCCGCTTGACCTCGGCGGGCGTGACGGCGCGGAGGCGGTCGATGAAGACGGCCGAGTTGCGCCAGCCGCCGCCGATCAACTCGTACTGCGCCAGCTCGCCGGCCTGCGCCGCGTTCGTCTCCTGCCCCATGTAGTAGCGCGTTAGGAACTGCTGCGCCGTCGCCTTAATCTCGTCGGGGCTGATCTCCTGCGCCTGGAGCCGGCGTATCTCGTCGAGCATCACGCGCACGGCCTGATTGGCGTCCACCGCCGTGACGTAGATGCCGCCCGTGTTCGCGCCCTGGCTCGAAAGGAAGGCGTCGGGCGCGTAGGAGAGGTTGCGGCGCACGCGCACCTCCGTGTAGACGCGGTTCTGGAGGATGCTCGACGCGACGCGCATCGGGTAGATGTCGTTCGAGGTGAGCGGCGGCGCGGCGAAGACGCCCTGGATGTAGTTGGTCGGCAAGGGCCGCGCCGT
>CAXTSK010000608.1:0-3443 GCA_964246655.1 uncultured Pyrinomonadaceae bacterium | reverse complement strand
GTATGCCGAGTGGCAGCGGGAACTTTTGGCCGGCGAGGGCGCGGCCGAGGGCGCGGCCTTCTGGCGCGAGCGGAGCGAGCGTGCGACCGAAGCGGCGGCGGCGATGGGGGCGTTGGGCGCGCGGGGCTCGGCTGGTGGGTCGGCCTTGGTCGGCGCGGTCGTGGCATGGGAGTCGGCTGCGGACGAGTTCGGCGGCGCGGCCTTCGACAAGGAACATGGGCTGGCTGCCTGGGCGGCGCTGCTCGGGAGGCTGACGGGCGCGGGCGAGGTCGGAGTGTGGTCGGCCGAGGAGTGCCGCAAGTACGAGGAGCTGGGCGGCGGCGCGGGGCCTTACGCGGTGGCCGTGCCGGTCTGCGTCAAGGTCCATTCGGCGCTGCCGTTCGCCGTGGTGGTGCGGCGCGTGCGCGAGACTGCGGACGAGGCTTCCGAGTGGCTGGAGTTCTTTACGCCCGACGCGGAGGGCGAACGCGCCGGCTCGCCGCCCAAGTACGGCTTCGAGTACCGGGACGAGGCGGGGGAGCAAGAGGCAGGCGGGGTGACCTTCTTGCCGCTCGGCCTGCACGCGCCGGCCGACGGCTTCGCGCTCGCCCTCGCGTGCCGTCGCGCGGGCGAGTCGCTGAAGGTCGAGTTGCGCTTCGACCCGGAGCTTTTCGCCGCCGAGGATGTCGAGCGCATCGCGCAACACTTCCGCGAACTGCTGAGGAGCGCGGCCGAGCGGCCCGAGACTCCGGTCGGCGCGCTCAACCTGCTCGGGGCGGGCGAGCGCCGGAGGTTGCTGTTCGACTTCAACCACGGAGCCGAGGGCCCCGCGGCGGCGGAGAGTTTCCAAAAGCTCTTCGAGGAGCAGGCGCGGCGCACGCCGGAGCGCGCCGCCGTCGCCTCCGAAGGGCGACGCCTGACCTACCGAGAGCTGAACGAGCGCGCGAACCAGTTGGCCCACTACCTGCGGCGTCGCGGCGTCGGGCCGGACGTGCCCGTGGGGCTGTGCGTGGATCGCTCGGCCGAGATGGTGACGGCCGTCGTGGGCATCCTGAAGGCGGGCGGCGCTTACCTCCCGCTCAACGCGGAACATCCCGCGGAGCGCCTGGCTTACCAACTGAGCGAGTGCGCCCCGCCCGTCCTCGTCACGGAAGAGAAGTACGCGGGCCAGTTCGCGCGCTTCGGCGGCGAGGTGGTTTGCGTGGACGAGTCGTGGCGGCAGTTCGAGGTCGAACCGACCTGCGACCCGCCCGCCGCCTGCGCGCCCGACAATCTCGCCTACGTCATCTACACCTCCGGCTCGACCGGCGTGCCGAAGGGCGTGGCCGTCACGCTACGCGGCCTCGTCAACTACTGCCGGGCCGTCGCCGATAAGCTCGGGCTGGGCGATGAATTCGACGCCGAGCCCCTGAGCTTCGCCACGGTCAGCACACTCAGCGCAGACCTCGGCAACACCTGCGTCTTTCCCTCGCTGCTCTCGGGCGGGTGCCTCCACGTCCTCGGCTACGGGGTGGCGACCGACGGCGACAGGTTCGCGCGCTACCTCGCGGAGCACAGCGTCGATGTGCTCAAGATCGTCCCCTCGCACCTGGGCGCGTTGCTGGCCGGGCAGGAGACGGTCTTGCCGCGCAGGCTCCTCGTCCTCGGCGGCGAGCCGCTGCCGTTCGACCTGGCGCGGCGCATTCTGAAGGACGCGCGCGGCTGCCGCCTCTTCAACCACTACGGGCCGACGGAGACGACCGTGGGCTCGCTGGCCTGCGGCGTGTCGGAGCTGGAGGGCTTCGGCCCCTCGGCGCGCACCGTGCCGATAGGCCGGCCGCTCGCCAACACGAGGGTCTACGTGCTCGACGGGGGCTTGAATCCGGTGCCCGTGGGCGTCACCGGCGAACTCTACATCGGCGGCACGGGCGTCGCGCGCGGTTACGTTAACAAGGCCGGACAGACCGCGAGGAGGTTCGTGCCCGACCCGTTCTCTACGGAGCCGGGCGCGCGGCTGTACCGGACGGGCGACCTCGTGCGCCACCTCCCCTGCGGGGAGATCGAGTTCGTCGGCCGCGCCGACGGGCAGGTGAAGATCAACGGCTTCCGCGTCGAACTCGGCGAGGTCGAGGCCGCGCTGCGGCGCCACCCGTCCGTGCGCGAGGCGGTCGTCTCGGCGCGCGAGGACGGCGACGGGCGCAAGCGTCTAGTCGCCTACGTCGTCACGCCGGACGGGCGACGCCTCGCGGCCGAAGAGGCGCGCGGCTTCCTCCGCGAGCGACTGCCGGACTACATGACGCCCGCGGCGTACGTGACGCTCAGAGCGCTGCCCCTCACGCGCAACGGCAAGTTAGACCGCGCCGCGCTGCCCGAGCCCGAAGCGTCTCCGACCGAGGCGGGCCGCGCCCACGTCGAACCGCGCGACCAGGCCGAGCGGCAGTTGGCCGACATCTTCCGCCAAGTGCTGCGCGTCGAGCGCGTCGGCGTCAACGACAACTTCTTCGACCTCGGCGGCGACTCGATCCTCAGCATCCAGATCACGGCCCGCGCCAACCAGGCGGGGTTGCGGCTGACGCCGCGCGACATCTTCACGCACCAGACGGTCGCGGCCCTCGCCGAGGCAGCCGAGGCAGGTGAGGCGGCTTCAACCTCGACGGAGATTGACGAAGGGGAACTGCAAAGACTTTTGGCGGGGGCCGGCGCGGGCTTCGGGCCCGAGGAGTGGCTCGACGCCGCGTCTCCGGAGCTTGAGGCGTCGTCGCCGGAGTTCGACGCGGCGGGGGCGCCGCGGACTTACGAGCCGTCGGACTTCCCGCTCGCGGCTCTGGATAGGGAGACTCTGGCGCGCGTCGTGGGCGAGGCGGCGGATGTCGAAGACATCTACCCTCTGTCGCCGATGCAGCAGGGCATGCTCTTTCACAGCGCCATCTCGCCGGAGTCTTCGGCCTTCGTCGCGCAGACGATCTCGCCGCTGCCCGGCAACCTCCAGCCCGCGGCTTTCCGCGAAGCCTGTCAGCGGGTCGTCGACCGCCACACGATTCTACGCACCTCCTTCTACTGGGAGGGCAGCGGCGGCGAGCCACTGCAAGTGGTGCGGCACTCCGTGACTCTGCCCTGGCTTGAGGAGGACTGGCGGGGTTCGAGTGAGGAGGAGTGGCGCGCGCGTTTCGAGAGGTTCCTCGCCGAGGATCAGGAGCGCGGCATAGACGTACAGCGTCCGCCGCTGATGCGCTGCGCGCTCATCCGCATGAGCGACGAGCTCTATCACTTCGTCTGGACGACGCACCACCTGCTGCTCGACGGCTGGTCCTTGGCGCTCGTGCTGCGCGAAGTCTTCGACCTCTACGCGAAGCTGTACAGCGGGCGGGCGCCCGAGTTGCCGCGCCCGCGCCCCTACCGCGATTACATCGCATGGCTGCGGCGGCAGGAGTCGTCGGGCGCCGCGGAGTTCTGGCGCCGCGCGCTCGCCGGCTTCAAACACCCGA
>CAXTSK010000607.1:0-3446 GCA_964246655.1 uncultured Pyrinomonadaceae bacterium | reverse complement strand
TGGGGGTGCGCACGGTGCGGAGGCGCCGCTTCTGGTAGTAGAAGAAGCCGCGCGGGTCGCGCAGCTCGCGCAGCGTCCAGGCGGCGACGCGCCCGGCGAGTTCCTGTGCGTCCGGCTCGCGCCCGCGCAGCTCGGCGAGCGCGACGAGGGCCGCGCCTGCGGAGTGTGCGTCGGCCGGGTGCGCCGTGCGATGGTAGTATTTCGGCCAGCCGTCCGCAAGAAAGAAGCCCTCGCGCCAGAAGCGGTAGCCGCGGCCGACGGCGGCTTCAATCTCTTCGCGCGTGGCTTCGTCCGTCGAGAGCTGCGGCGCGCAGTCCCTCTGTATCCTCACGAGTGAAGTCAGCACGAAGGCCGTGTGAAAGTTGTCGGCCCAACTCTGGTAAGAGTCGGCGCCGTAGGCCCAAGACCCGTCTGCGCGCTGGCGGCGCACGACGTAGCGCGCGGCGCGCAGCGCGTAGTCCGGCCAGGTCTTCGGCCCCGTCACGGCGCCCGCGGCGGCCAGCGCCTCGCCCGCCAACAAGCTGGCGTTGAAGACGCGCGTGCGGTCGAGCGGCGTGTAGCTGAAGCAGACCTCTTCGCCGGTCTCGTCCGAGCGATTGAGTTTGTCGAGGATGAAGCGGCAGGCTGACGTAGCCGCGGTCAGATAAGGCCAGACGCCTTCGGAGACCGTGCCCTCCTCGCCGGGCGTGTCGAGCGTCTTCACGGCTTCGACCAGCGCGCGGACGGCGAAGGCCGTGGGCACGACGGTCGGCGTGCCCCGCGGCGCATAGAAGGCGCGACCCTGCCAGTCGAAGTTGTAGCCCCACGCCGCGCCGCCCGTCTCTTCGCGCGCGGCGAGCAGGTCTTCGAGCAGCGCGCGCGCCTCACGTTCATACTCTTCTCTCCCCGTCGCGCGGAAACGTGAAAGGGCCGCGAGCGCGAAGAGCGCCGTCCCCTTGGCGTTCCTCCCCTTGGGGACGAGCGCGAGCGGGCGCAGGTTGAAGGGCGAGCGTTTGAAGGCTTGCGTCCAGACGAGCCGCGCGAGGCGCGAGTGCTTGAGGGGCGTGGCTTGAAAGAGTCTGCTGTTGAGCGCGTCGAAGGGGTCGTGCCCCGCGTGGCCGCGCGCGCGGCACCACGCGCTGAGGCTCTCGTAGGCCGACTCTAAAAGTTCAGACTCCGGAGTCAAGACAGCGCGACTCTCATCCTTCATCGTCTTTGAAGCCGAGGCGCTCGCGGACGGCGTAGATGGTCTTCGACTGCGACTCGTGGTAGGTGCGCACGAGCATCTCGGCCAACAGTCCCATGAGGATGAACTGGACGCCGACGGCGAACATGACGATGGTGATGGTGAAGAGCGGGTTGCGGATGAACGACTCGCCGCCGAGCTTGCGCAGCAGCGCCCAGACGAAGGCGACCAACGAGATGATGAAGGAGCCGAAGCCGAACATGCCGAAGACGTAGATCGGCTTCGTGTGGTACGAGGCCATGAACTTGATCGTCATCAGGTCGAGCATCACCTTGAAGGTGCGCGACAGCCCGTACTTCGACTGGCCCATCGTGCGCGGGTGGTGGCGCACGGGAATCTCCGTGACGCGCGCGCCGACCCAACTGGCGTAGATGGGGATGAAGCGGTGCATCTCGCCATAGAGCCTGACCTCTTTTAAGAACTCACGGCGGTATGCCTTCAAAGAGCAGCCGTAATCGTGCAGCCGCACGCCGCCGATAAAGGAGATGATGCGGTTGGCGATCATCGACGGAATCTTGCGCGAGACCATCTTGTCCTGCCGCTCCTTGCGCCAGCCCGAGACCACGTCGAAGCCTTCGTCCAGCTTGTCGAGCAGGCGGCCCACGTCGGCCGGGTCGTTCTGCAAGTCCGCGTCCATCGGGATCAGGACTTTGCCGCGCGCGGCGTCGATGCCGGCGGCCATCGCGGCGGTCTGGCCGTAGTTGCGCCGGAGCGCGACGACGCGCACGCGCGGGTCGCGGCGCGCCAGTTCGCGCAGGACTTCGAGGCTCCCGTCCGTGCTCCCGTCGTCAACGTAGATGATCTCGGCCGTGCGCCCGAGGAGCGCCACCGCCTCGTCAATCTTCAAGTGCAGCGGCCGCAGGTTCGGCTCTTCGTTCAGCACCGGCAGGAACAGCGAAATCTCCGGCGTCTCGCCTGGCTCCGCCAACGTCGCCGCCAACGTCACCTCTTCAGTCGGACTGATGACGGTCTCTTCCTCGTCGTAAATCTTCATCCGCTCACTCCGTTCGCGCGTGAACTGTAAACCGTAAACCGTGACAAGAGAAGAACGGGTTTTATCTCGTCACGGTTTACGGTTCACGGTTCGCGGCCTTTGAACCATTCGACGAAACGCTTGATGCCTTCTTCAATCGGCGTCCGCGGGTCGTAGCCGAGGAGGCTGCGCGCTTTTGTTACGTCGGCGTAGGTCTGGGGCACGTCGCCGGGCTGCGGGGGCTGGCGGTCGAGGGCGGCCTTTTGCCCCAGCTCGCGTTCGAGCAGTGCGATCAGCTCGCGCAACTCCACCGTGCGCGAGCCGCCGAGGTTGATGACTTCGTAGTCGCTCGCCTGATAGTCCATCGCCGCGCGCACGCCCGCGATGATGTCGTCAACGTAAGTGTAGTCGCGCCGCGTCGTGCCGTCGCCGAAGACCGGTATCGGCCTCCCTTCGGAGATGAGCCGCGCGAACTTGTGGATGGCGAGGTCGGGGCGCTGGCGCGCGCCGTAGACGGTGAAGAACCGCAGGGCGATGCAGCGCAGCCCGAACAGGTGCGAGTACGTGTGGCAGAGAAGTTCGCCCGCCGCCTTCGTCGCCGCGTACGGCGAGATGGGCTTGTTGACGGGGTCGTCCTCCGCGAACGGCACCTTCTCGTTCTCGCCGTAGACCGAGGAGGAGGAGCCGAAGACGAACTGCCTCACGCCGTGCGCGCGCGCAAGCTCAAGCAGGTTGACGGTGCCGTCGATGTTCGTCTCCGTGTAGAGCACGGGCTCCGCAAGCGAGGGCCTGACGCCCGCGCGCGCCGCGAGGTGGACGATACACTCGAACTCGGTCTCTCTAAAAACTTCGCCCAACGCCGCGCGGTCGCGGATGTCCGCCTCGCGCAGCGCGAACTCTTCGCGCCCGAGGTGCGGCTCGACGTTGCGGCGCTTCAGGGCGGGGTCGTAGAAGTCGTTGAAGTCGTCCACGACCGTCACGCGCCACTGCCCTTCGGCGAGCAGCCGCGCGACCAGGTGCGACCCGATGAATCCCGCCCCGCCCGTGACTAGAACGTTTCTCATAAACAGTTTTCAGTTTTCAGTTTTCAGTTAAGAGCCTTGTTCCGGCTGAAAGCTGAAAACTGAAAACTACTCACTTCGTCGCGTATATCCAGAGGTGCCAGCCCCAGCGGGAGGCGAGGCGCGCCTCGGTCGAGCGCGGGAGGCGCGAGCCTAAGACGGGGAGCCAGCGCTTGTTGAGGAAGTG
>CAXTSK010000606.1:0-3447 GCA_964246655.1 uncultured Pyrinomonadaceae bacterium | reverse complement strand
CGACTCGCGCCACGGGACAGTTGACGATTGAGGCGAGCGAGAGGGCGGCGGCGGCCGCCGCGGCACACGCGCACGCGGCCAGACGCCGAACCTGTTGACGCTTGCTCATAAAGGTTGGAGACCGTCTTCCCCGTTGATGTGAAAGCGCGTGCGAGATTAGCACCGGCGTCGTTAAAAGCAAGCGTTATTTCAGAGGGCGACGAACATTTAAGGTTGGCCGAACCGCTGGCGGTATTCGATGGATGTGATGAAAGCCTTGACCATCTCGGCCTGTAGGAAGTTGCCGTTGAACTCATCGAGCTTGCCGAGCCAGTGGTTGTAGCCCGCGAAGTCAAGGTTCGGCTCCGGCGCGTCGTCGGGATTCCTCCGGAGATACCCGAAGTATTGCATCAGGACGAAGGCGCGGTTCTTCTCGCGGCGCGAAAGCTCGGCGTTCTCGACCAGTTGTCGTAGTACGTTGGCACGACCCTGCGTGTTGTTGCTGGAGGCGAGCTGCGCGACGAGTGCGTCGCGCTCGGACGTGTTGAGCGGCGAGCCCGCGTTGGTGTTGAGCAGGTTCACGAACTGGGCGGGGCTCATCGTCGAGGAGTAGCGCGCGAGGAACTCGGGGCGCTGCACCCAGCCGACGAAGAAAGCCTGCTTGTTCGTCTCAAGCAACTGCTCCCAGCCCGAGCGCCCGACGACGACGCTGCGCCCGACGCGCTGCGCGTCCGCCATCAAACGCGCGAACGTCAACGGCGCGGGCCTGTTCGCCGCCAGGTCGCCGAACGAAGCCTTCGAAGTCTTGTAGACGAGGAAGCCCGTCTGCTGACACTCGATGGAGAGGAAGAAGGCCGCGCTGACGTTGATGCGCTTCACCTCGCGGCACTGCTGGTTCGCGCCGCACGACTCGATCTCGTTCGTCCAGAAGGCAAGCCCTTCGGCGTCGGGCTCTCGGCCGAGGAAGTCCGCGTAGTGCTGCGCGACGAAGAACTGCGAAGAGTCGGATGCGTTCCCCGACGCGGACGCGACGAAGACGGCCGACTGATCCCACGAAGGGCTCTGGAAGGTGCGGCTCGCGGGCGTGAAGTCGGTGCCTGCCTGCTGCGGCGCGACCGTGTGCGTGCCCGTGGCCGAGAGGTAGTTGAAGGCGTAGCGCCCCTCGGCGTCGGTCACGGCCGACGCCGACTGCGTGCCCGAGAGCGTGACGAACACCCCCGCCACGCCGCGGCCCGCGGAGTCCACCACGCGGCCCGTGAGTCCAAAGGACGTGTGCGCCTCGTCGTCGTTGTGCAGGTTGTCGCCGTCGGAGTCCAGAGCGAAGCGGCGACCCTCGTGCACGCCGACGCCGGTGAAGGTCAGCTCGGCGCCCGCGGCCGCGGCGTCGATGAGCTGCTGCAAGCTGACGTTCGCCTCCGCGAGGCTGTCCGGCTGGAACACGCCGGGCACGGACTGTTGCCGCAGGAAGCCGCGCGGGCGGCCGCCGTAGATGCCCCGGACGATGAGGTCGCAGTTGCTCACGTCAACCTGCTGCGCGAGGAACTGCGCGCGGGCGAGCGCTTCGGGCGAGCCCGCGTTCGCCGGGCCGAGCGTCACCTGCATCCCGACGGCCGGACCGACCCCCGTGTCGAACTGAAGCAGGAAGGCTTCTATGTCGCGCCGCATGTTGTCGCCCGCCTGGCCCGTGGGGAAGGTGAAGAGCGGGTTCTTGAGGAAGTCGAAGAGCGTGCCCACCGTGCCGTCGTGTGTGAAGCCGAAGCCGCTCAACTGGTCGCCCACCACCCGCGGCGAGCCGAGCTTCTGGTAGAGGCCGCGAAACTGCGGCGCCTTTAACGCCTGCGTCTGCTGTATCCCGGCGGCGGAGAGAATCCCGCCGTTGCCCGAGCCGGAGAAGGGGCTGCCGCTGCCGGACGGGGTCGGCAGCGCGATGTGGCAAAAGCTGCAAGGGCGAGCCCCGTCGGGCCGGAGCCGACGCCGACGCGCGCGACCACCGCGCCCGCAGCGTCGAGCACACCGACACGCGCCGAAGAGGTCGCGGCGACGTAGAGCGTCCCGTCGGAGGCGCGCACGAGGTCGCCCGGCAGGGCGAGGCTCTGCGCGCGCTCGGCGTCCGAGCCCGGCCCCGCGAGGTTGACGTGCGGGTTGAGGTCGAAGGCCGAGGGCGCCACCCCCGGCGCCGGGTCGAAGAGGCTCACGCGGCTGTGCTGGAAACGCCCGCGCAGGTTCGGCTCGAAGCGCACTTCGTTCGTGTCTTCGAGGTTGGCCGCCGCGACCTTGCCCGAGGCGGGGTCGAAGACCATGTTGCCGACGTGCGTGCCGACGCCCGCGACCTGCGACGTGACGGCAACCGTCGGCGCCGCCGCGTCGAGGACGAACACGTCCGCGTCCGGCAGGCCGAAGGGGATGAACGAGTCCCACTGCCTGCTCAGCTCGTCAACCCAGTGCGAGCCGTTCCAGCGGACCACGAGGCTCGTGCTCGGCGCGGCGGGCAGTCCCGCGCGCATCGCCGGATTAGGCGGCGGGAGCCCGCCGTTCGTCTTCACGACTGGCTCGGGCACGACGGTCGTCCGGTTGCCCGACTCGAAGACGGAGACGAAGACGCGCCGCCCTCCGCGTCGCGCGCGAGCGCCCGCGGCTGCTTGGCGGGGATGCCTATGGTGAAGAGCGCCGCCGCGGGGTTCGCCGGGTCGAAGACCTTCACGCGCCCCCAGCCGGTGCCCGTGCCCGTGTCGCCCGCGGAGCGCGACGGCCCGCCCGAGACGCAGACGAAGGCAAGCTCCCTGCCCGCGCCCGCGAAGAGCACGTCGGTCGGCTCGTCTCCCACGTCGATGGTGCGCGTGACGTTGCCGGTCGTCAGGTCAACGACGCTCACCGAGTCGGAGAGCCAGTTGACGACCCACGCCTCGCGGTCGTTGCGCGCCGCGCGCTCACCGGCTCTAAGCCGACGGGGACTTCGGCGGTGAGGACGGGCACGCCCGAGGTCAACTGGAAGATGGAGAGCGTCGCGCTCGGCGTGTTGACGGCGAGCAGGCGCGTGCCGTCGGGCGTCATCGCCAAAGGGTGCACCTGCGGCCCTTCGAAGTTGCGGAAGACCTCGAAGAGGTTCTGCGCCGGAGCGGGCGACGGCAAGGCCGCGCACAGGGAGACGGCGGCCAGCAGGAGCACGAGCGTCCTTCGCGCGTGCGCGCGGGCCGTGCTCAGGCGTGCGCCTGCGGGGCAAGGGGGGATGTGGGGCATCGGAGCTACCTTTCGGGTTGGGGCTGTTCCGGCGGGCGCCGCGCGAAGGTGTTTGAGTCGTCGTAACGCGGCTCTTCGCGCCTGAGGCTTGACCCGTCGGAGGGCGCAGGGAGCTTAAGCCAAACGCGCCCGGAGTGGAAGATAAAGGTTGCCGCCGCGGGGGGGGGGGGGGGGGGGCCCCCCCCCCGCCCCGGGGGGGGGGGGGGCGGGGGGGGGCCGGGGGGGGGGTGG
>CAXTSK010000605.1:0-3456 GCA_964246655.1 uncultured Pyrinomonadaceae bacterium | reverse complement strand
GTAGCCGCGGGCGAGGCCGTCGCCCCCGATGTAGAGCTCGCCCACCGCCCCGATGGGAGCGGGCTGTTGCTGCTCGTCGAGTAGATATATCTGCTTATTTGCGATGGGGCGGCCGATGGGAATGAAGGGCAGTTCGCCGTGTCGCTCGCAGCGCCAGGCGGTCGCGTCAATGGCGGTCTCGGTCGGCCCGTAGAGGTTGTGGAGTTCTGCGCCGAGGCGCGCGAAGAATGTCTTCTGGAGTTCGACGGATAAGGACTCGCCGCCGCAGACGACGTGTCTCAGGCCGACGCACGAGCCGACCTCCGGCTCTTCAAGGAAAGCCTGGAGCGAGGCGGGGGGCAGTTGAAGCGAAGTTATCCCGCGCCCGGCGACCAGTTCGACGAGATACTTGCTGTCCTGGTGTCCGCCGGGCTTCGCCAACACGAGGCATGCTCCCGCGGCGAACGGCCCGAAGAGTTCCCACACCGAGGGGTCGAACGAATAGGGGACTGCCTGTAAGGCCCGATCCGACTCCGTTATCTGAAAAGCGCCGAGCCTCCAATGTATCTGGTTGACGATGGCCTCGTGCGAGACCATGACGCCCTTCGGCTGGCCCGTGGAGCCCGAGGTGTAGATGACGTAGGCGAGGTTCTGAGTCCCGACCCCGCTGCCGTCCACCTCCGCGCTGCTGTGCGAGTTAATCCGCTCCCGTTCCTCGTCAATATTGATGAAGGCCGCGCCGACGCTCGCCAACTGCTCCGACTCCTCGGAGCGCGTCAGCACCAACTCGACGGACGCGTCCTCGATGATGAAGCGCAGACGCTCCTCGGGGTACGAGGTGTCGAGCGGGACGTAAGCGCCGCCGGCCTTCAAGACCGCGAGCAGACTCACGACCATCTCCAAGGAGCGCCCCATCATGACGCCGACCAGCGTGTCGGGGCCGACGCCGCGCTCGCGCAGGTGACGGGCGAGGCGGTTGGCGCGCGCGTCGAGTTGCGTGTAGGTCAACTGCTCGTCCTCGAAGACGAGTGCCGTGGATTCGGGCGTGCGACGCACCTGGCTCTCGAACAGCTCGTGGAGGCAATACTCCGAAGGGTACTCGGCCGCGGTCTGGTTCCAGCCGACGAGTAGTTGCCGGCGCTCTTCCTCCGAGATGAACTCAAGCCCGGAGAGCGGCCGACGCGGGTTCTCGGCGATGGCGGCGAGGAGGCTTCGCAGGTTCCCCAGCATCCGCCTGATTAAATCGATGTCGAATCTATTTTTGTCGTACGCGATACGTAGGAACAGCTCCTTCTCGGGAGCCGCCAGAAGGATGAGCGGATAATTAGTTTTGCTGAAAGATTGGGCGGGGCGAATCTTCAGGCCGCCGCTGCCTTGCTCGATAGAGACTTCGACCGGGTAGTTCTCGAAGACGAAGATGCTGTCGAAGAGTTGCTCGCCGCTGGGCACCTCGCTCCACTGCCGCACCTGCACCAGCGGGCTGTACTCGTACTGTCTGGTCTCGACCTGCCGGCGCTGCAACCCGCGCAGCCACTCAGCCGCCGGGGCCGAGGGCTCGACGCGCGCGCGCACGGGCAGCGTGTTGATGAAGAGGCCGACCATCCGTTCGACGCCCTCCAACGCGGGGGGCCGGCCGGAGACGGTGGCGCCGAAGAGCACGTCGGGCTCGCCGCCGTAGCGTGAGAGGAGCAGCGCCCAGGCGCCCTGGACGATGGTGTTGAGGGTCAACTGCTCGCGCCGCGCCACCTCCTGCAACGCGCCCGTCGTCTCGGCCGAGAGGAGCATGCGCTCGTCGCCGTAGTCGCCTTGCACCTCCGAGGCGGCGGCGAGGCGGCGGCCGGGCAGGCGCGTCGGCGCGTCGAAGCCTTTGAGCATCCTGCGCCAGAAGGTTTCGGCCGCGGAGGCGTCCTGCTGTTGCAGCCAGGCGATGTAATCGCGGTAAGGCCGGCTCGGCTCAAGGTACACGTCCCGCCCGCTGCTCAGCGCGTCGTAGAGCGTGAAGACCTCCTTGAGAATCAGCGACCCGCACCAGCCGTCGAGCAGGATGTGCGAGAAGCTCCAGATGAACTGATAGACCTCGTCCTCCAGGCGTATGAGCGCGATGCGCATCAGCGGCGCGTCCTCTAGGCTGAAGCCGCGCTCGCGGTCTTCCTTCAGGTAAGACCCCATGCGGGCCTGCCGCTCTTGAGGCGGCAGGTCGCGCCAGTCCTGCTGCTCAAGCGGTAGCTCAACGCTCTCGAAGACAACCTGCAACGGCTCGTCCACGCCCTCATGCACGAAGCCGGTTCTCAGGATGGAGTGGCGGTCAACGGTACGCTGCCAAGCACGTTCGAGGGCGCGCGCGTCAACGCGGCCCTCGAGTGTGCAGGACTTCTGCTCGAAGTAGACCCCGGGCTCCGAAGCGTACAGGGTGTGGAAGAGCATCCCCTGCTGCATCGGCGAAAGGGGATAAATATCTTCGACCTGATCGAAACTCATCTCGCCACTTGTCCTTTAGTTTTGCTGACCCGCGCCATCACCTTGCTGAGTTGCTGCTGGTTGAACTTAGCCAGCGGGAAGTCCGAGGGGGTGAGTCCTCTTGCCTCCGGGCTCTGCGCGTGCTCGATGATTCTGTGCAGCCACTTGATATAGCTGTCGGTAAGCCGCTCGATGGTCGCGCGCTCGTGCAGCTTCGGGTTGTAAGTCCAAGTCATGTGCAGCCCGCCGGCCACCACACCGCAGTTGACTTCCAGCATGCACATGCGCCTGCCGCGCTCGTCGCGCTCGCGCCCCATAGACTCCGTTGACACCTTAAAGGAGGAGTTCATCTCAGGTAATAATTGGTCGAACTGCCCCAGGTAGTTGAAGCTCACCTCGCTGTGGGCGGCGAGCCCCGCCTCGCCCCCCAGGTAGCGCAGCAGCCCGTAGCCGAGCCCGCGCCCCGGCACCTCGCGCAGCCGCCCCTTGACCGAGCCCACCAGCTCGCCCACCCCGGCGGCCGCCGGCGCTTCGAGCACGACCGGATAGAGCGAGGTGAACCAGCCGACCGTGCGCGACAGATCCACCCCCTCGAAGAGGTCCTCGCGCCCGTGCCCCTCCAACGTCAGGCGGACGCGCGGGCCGCCGCCCCACTCGCCGAGCGCGCCGCAGAGTGCGGCCAGCAGCAGGTCGTTGATCTCGGCGCGATAGAGGCGCGCCCCCTCCGTCAGCAGCGACCGCGTCGTGGCGGCGTCGAGCGCGCAGGTCACCGACTCGGCCTCCGACTCCAAGTCCGGCGCCTCCGCCGCCCCCGTCAGGCGCGGCAGCCGCATGACCTCGGCGGCGGCCACCTCGCGCCAGTAGGGCAGTTGCGCCCGCACCTCGGCCGCGGCGGCGTACTCGCGCAGCCGCTCGCCCCACTCGCGCACGCTCGTCGTCTTGGCGCCCAACTCCACCCGCTCGCCGCCGCCGGCCTGTGCGAGCCCGCGCCGCAGGTCTTCGAGCAGCACGCGCCACGAG
>CAXTSK010000604.1:0-3466 GCA_964246655.1 uncultured Pyrinomonadaceae bacterium | reverse complement strand
GGCGTGCACCTCGTATCCCGCCTCCGCCAGAGCGGCGAGGCATCGGCGGCCGACGAAGCCGCCCGCGCCCGTGAGCAAAACCCTCTTCATCGCCGCCGCCCGACCCCTCAAGGGCGGAAGTCCGGGTAGGTCCGATCCCTCTCGTTGATGACCCTCTCGGCCGCCTCGGGCCAGACTATCCCGAAGGCGGGGTCGTCCCAGCGCACGCCGCGCGCGCTCTCGGGCGCGTAGGCGGAGGACATCTGGTAGAAGACCTCGGTGTCGTCCTCCAGCGTCTGGAACCCGTGGGCGAAGCCCTCGGGCACGTAGAGCTGCGTGTGGCTCGCGGCCGAGAGTTCGACCGCCACCCATTGCGCGAACGTCCCCGAGTCCTCGCGCAGATCGATGATGCAGTCGAAGACGGCGCCCGCCGTGCAGCGGACGAGCTTCGCCTGCGCGTGCGGCGCGGCCTGGTAGTGCATCCCGCGCAGCGTCCCGCGCCTCGCGTTGAAGGAGAGGTTGCACTGAACGAGGTCGGGGTTCAGCCCGCGCTCCTCGAACTCTTCGCGCGACCAAGTGCGCGCGAAGAACCCGCGCTCGTCCGCGAGCCGCTCCGGCTCGACGATGAAGGCCCCGCGCAATCTCGTCTCGATGAATTTCATGTCTGGATGACGGACGACGGACGATACTCGGGCCTTTGATGAATACCGGTGGACGGCGAACGCCCGGCCCCTCATCAGAGGTCTCCCGCCCGTCGTCCTTACACCACCCTCACCTCCGGCACGGGAATGATGAAGCGCCCGCCCCCGCGCCGGTACTCGTCCTGCTGCTCTAGTATCTCGTCGGCGAAGTTCCAGGTGAGCAGCAGGACGTAGTCGGGCCGTTCGGCGAGGAGCCTCCCCGGCTCGACGACGGGGAGGCGCACCCCCGGCATCAGTCGCCCCTGCTTGTACGTGCTGCGGTCGGCGACGAAGTCGATGGTCTCGCGCCCGATGCCGAAGTAGTTGAGCAGCGTGCTGCCCTTGGCCGCCGCGCCGTAGGCGGCGACGCGCGCCCCTTCGCCCTTCAGGTCGGAGAGCAGCCCGCGCAGACTCTCCCTCAAGTGCTCGACGCGCGCGGCGAACGCGCGGTAGAAGCCGACCTCCCGGACGCCCCACGCCTGCTCCTCTGCGAGCAACCGCGCGACCTCCGCGCGCGGCGCGGCCGCGCCGTCGTGCTGGACGCGGAGGCGGAGGCTGCCGCCGTGGATGGGGACGCGCTCGACGCCCGTCACCTCCAACTCGTGGCGGCGGAAGAGGCCCGCGAGCGCCGTCAGGGAGAAGTAGCAGAGGTGTTCGTGGTAGATGGTGTCGAACTCGCAGCGGTCGGCGAGGTCCTTGACGTAAGGCGCTTCGACGACGAAGACGCCATCCTCCTTCAGGAAGTGGCGCACGCCGCGGACGAAGCCGTTCAGGTCGGCGACGTGCGCGAGCACGTTGTTGGCGTGCAGCACGTCGGCGCGCTCGCCGCGCGCGGCCAACTCGCGCCCAAGCTCCTCGCCGAAGAACTCCGTGACGGTGCGGACGCCGCGCTCCTCGGCGGCGCCGCGCGCGACGTTGCGCGCCGGCTCGATGCCGAGGACGGGAACGCCGGCCCGCCTGTAGAACTGGCGCAGGTAGCCGTCGTTGCTCGCCACCTCGGCGGCGAGCGAGTCGGGGCCGAGGCCGCGCTCGGCCAGCACTTCGCCCACCAGAGCCTCCGCGTGGCGCAGCATCGTGTCGGAGAAGGAGGAGAAGTAGAGGTAGTCGCGGAAGAGCACCTCGGGCGGCACGGTCTCCGTGATCTGCACGAGCGCGCACGACTCGCAGAACACGAGTTCGAGCGGGTAGGTCGCTTCGGCCGCGCCCGCCTGCTCCGGCGTGAGCAGGGCGTTGGCGAGCGGCGTCCGGCCGAGGGCGAGGACTGGGGCGAGTCCGGCCGCGCCGCAGGAGCGGCACGTTGGTGTCGGCTGTTGGCTCATGCGGCGGTCCCGAGGAAGTTTCTGTACCACTCGGCCGTGCGGCGCAACCCCTCGTCGAGCGTGAAGAGCGGCCCCCAGCCCAGCACGCGCCGGGCCTTCGCGGCGCTCAGGAATTGGTGGCGTATCTCGTTCGAGGCTTCGTTGCGGATGTCGGGCTCAAGGTCTGAGCCCATCAGCTTCAGCAGGCGCTCGACCAGCTCCGACACCGTCACCTGAATCTCGTTCGAGAAGTTGAACGCCTCGCCGCGCAGCTCGGGGCTCCGGGCGAGGTGTTCGGCCAGCGTCATGTTCGCCGCCGCCCCATCCTCGACGTAGAAGTAGTCGCGGACGAACTGCCCGTCGGAGCGGATGACGGGGCGCTGCCCGCGCAGGACGGAGCGAACGGTGCCCGGCACGATGCGATTCCAGTTCAGGTCGCCGCCTCCGTAGAAGTTGCCGCAGCGCGTCACGACCACAGGCAGCCCGTAGGTGTGCGCGTAGGACTGCGCGATCAGGTCGGCGCACGACTTGCTCACGTCGTACGGGTGGCGCCCGACGAGCGGCGCCTCCTCGTCGTAGGGCAGGTGCTCGTGCTCGCCGTAGGCTTTATCCGAAGACGCGACGACGATCTGTTTGACGAGCGGGCTGCGGCGGCAGGCTTCTAAAAGCGCCCACGTGCCAGCGACGTTGGCCTCGAAGGTCGAGACCGGGTTGCGGTTGGCGATGCCGACGATGGTCTGCGCGGCGAGGTGGATGACGGTGTCGATCTCGTACTCGCCGAGCGCGCGCTCCAAGGTCGCCTGCTCGCGCACGTCGCCGCGCACGACCTTGACGCGCCCGAGCAGGCCGGAGCGCGCCAGCTCGCTCTGCGGCACCCAGTCGCGCACCAGACACACCACGTCGGCGCCCGCCTCCACGAGACGCCGCACGAGCCACCCGCCGACGAGCCCCGTCCCGCCCGTCACGAACGTCGGCCGGTCGAGCCAGAACGCCTTGTTAACCTCAGTCGTCATTCCTCATCGGGCCGCCACACGGACTCTCGTCCGGCGGGCGGCAGTCCCCTACTCCCAGACTTTCCACGGGGGCTCCCCGCCGCGCCAGAGGCTCTCCAGCAGATTCTTGTCGCGGAGCGTGTCCATGCACTGCCAGAAGCCCTCGTGTCGGAAGGCCGCGAGCTGTTTGTCGGCGGCGAGCCGCTCCAGAGCGTCGGCTTCGAGCGTGGTCTGGTCGCCTTCGATGTAGTCGAAGATGGCCGGCCCGAAGACGAGGTAGCCGCCGTTGATCCACCCCTCGCCGATCTGCGGCTTCTCGGTGAATTGCGTGACCATCGAGTCGCCGTCGAAGAGGAGCCCGCCGAAGCGCGCCGGGGGGCGGACGGCCGTCACGGTCGCGATGCGCCCGTGCGAGCGGTGGAATTCGAGCAGCGCGCCCAGGTCGATGTTCGCCACGCCGTCGCCGTAGGTGACCATGAAGGTGGAGCCCTCAAGCCAGGGGCGCAGCCGCCGCACC
>CAXTSK010000603.1:1587-3495 GCA_964246655.1 uncultured Pyrinomonadaceae bacterium | reverse complement strand
TCCCTTTGTGTCTCCTGCTGGCCGCGGCCGCGGCCTTCGGTTGCTCCGCGCCGCGCGGTGACGCGAGCGCGGGCGCGGCGCAGGCCGCGACACCGCAGACCGCGAGACAGACCGACGCGCGGCCCAAGCCTTCGAGCGGCTCGGCGTTCCTCGACCGGCTCTCCGACGCGGCCGTCGAGCGCACGGGCCACGAGGTGCGTTACGACCCGACCTATTTCGTCATCGCATACCCCGGCGGCGACGTGCCCGCCGAGGTCGGCGTCTGCACCGACGAAGTCATACGCTCCTACCGCGCCGTGGGCGTTGACTTGCAGCAGCTCGTGCACGAGGACATGAAGGCGAACTTCTCCGCCTACCCGAGCAAGTGGGGATTGAAGAAGGCGGACACGAACATCGACCACCGGCGCGTGCCGAACCTGATGGTCTTCTTCGGGCGGCAGGGCGCCTCGCAGCCCGTCACGAACGACGCGCGCGACTACAAGCCCGGCGACGTGGTGACGTGGGACTTGAGCGGCGGACTGACGCACATCGGCATCGTCGTGGCCGTCCCCTCGCAGGCGGACGAGAACCGCTTGCAGATCGTCCACAACATCGGCGCCGGGCCGAAGATGGAGGACGTGCTCTTCAACTGGAAGATCACGGGGCACTACCGCTTCAGTGGGCCGAAGGTTGAGGGCACACCGACGCCGCAGCCGAGAGGCAGAAGAAAGTAGTCGATTCCTTCAGTGGAAGAGAGACACGAGCTAGAGACGTACGGCTGGGACGGCTTCTTCGCGGAGGCGTTCGAGCCCTTTGCCGCGGAAGGGTTCGAGGCGGGGCGCGTCTTCTTGCAGCACAACCGCGCGCTGCTGCTCTACACGGCGGAGGGCGAGTTGCAGGCGGAGACCACGGGGCGCCTGCGCTTCCACGCGCGCGGCGCGGAAGACCTGCCGGCCGTCGGCGACTGGGTCGCCTTCAAGCGCGTGGCCGGCGAAGGCAAGGCGAAGATTCACGAGATACTGCCGCGCCGCTCGAAGTTCTCGCGCCGCGCCGCCGGCAGCGAGACGCTCGAACAGATCGTCGCGGCCAACGTGGACACGGTCTTTCTCGTCACGGGCCTCGACGACGACTACAACCCGCGCCGCGTCGAGCGATACCTCATCATGGCCTGGGAGAGCGGCGCCGAGCCCGTCGTCGTCCTCAACAAAGCGGACTTAATCGAGGAGGTCGAGGAGCGTCGGCTTGAGATAGAGCGTGTCGCGCCGGGCGTGCCCGTGCTCGCGCTGAGCGCGAAGCGCGGCGTCGGCGTCGAACAACTGCTGCCGTACGTCGGTCGCGGCCGCACGGTCGCCCTGATGGGCTCGTCGGGCACGGGCAAGTCAACCATCACCAACCGCCTGCTGGGCTCGGAGGTGCAAAGGACGCAGGAGGTGCGCCTCGCGGACGCGCGCGGCAGGCACACGACGACGCACCGCGAGCTGTTCGTGCTGCCCGGCGCCGGGCTTGTCCTCGACACGCCGGGGATGCGCGAACTGCAACTGCTCGTCAGCGAGAAGGGCTTGCGCGAGACCTTCGAAGAGATAGAAGAAGCGGCCGCACACTGCCGCTTCACCGACTGCCGCCACGAGGGCGAGCCCGGCTGCGCCGTGCGCGAGGCTTTGGACGCGGGCGAGTTGGACGCCAGCCGTTACCAGAACTATCGCAAGATGCAGGCCGAAATGCGCCACGCCGCGACGCTCGTCGATCAGCGCAAGGCGCAGGACGAGAAGGCGCGCGTCAAGCGCATCCACCGCGACATGAAGAAGATTTACAAGAAGGGGAAGTAGGCAGTAGGCAGATGGCAGTAGGCAGTTAGCCGTCTGCACAAATAAATAAAGGAAACGTGGGCGGGCGATAGTGAAACAAGCCCGCCCCCAGTAGTTAAGGGAG
>CAXTSK010000603.1:0-1577 GCA_964246655.1 uncultured Pyrinomonadaceae bacterium | reverse complement strand
GCAATCGGGCGCGGCTACTCGTAACCCGCGCCCCCCACGTTTCGTTCAGGCAGATTAGGTTAAAGGCTTCCTGCCTTCAACTGCCTACTGCCTACTGCCTACTTCTTTCATTGCGTCCCGCCGCCGGACGAGCCGCCGGACTGCGCGGCGGGGCGTCCCTCGTTATCAACGAAGGAGATGCGCTCGCCGAGCCCGTCGAGCGTGCGGAGGCCCTGCTCGATCTTGGAGCGGTCACCGACGATGACGACGGCCATGCGGTCGGGTTGGAGGTAGCGGTTCGCCACCCGGTTCACGTCTTCCAGCGTCACGGCCTGCACGCGCTCGATGTAGCTGTTGAAGTACGTGTCGGGCAGGTCATAGGTGACGATCAGCTCAAGGCCGGTAGCGATCTGGTCGGGCGTCTCGAAGCCGCGCGGGAAGCCGCGGACGAGCGACTGCTTCGCCGCGTCCAACTCCGCCTGCGTGACGGGTATCTCGCCGCGGATGCCGCGCAGCTCCTTCATGAACTCCATCACCGACTCCTTCGTCGAGAAGCCCTGCACGGGCGCCGCGGCCACGAACGGCCCCGCGCCGCGCCGGAAGGCAAACTGCGAGCTGGCGCCGTAGGTGTAGCCCTTGTCCTCGCGCAGATTCAGGTTGATGCGCGCCGACGAGGCGCCGCCCAGTATCCGGTTCATGACGAAGAGCGGGAAATAGTCGGGGCTTGAACGCGGCGCGGCGACCTGCCCGATCTGTATGACCGACTGGACGGAGCCCGGGCGGTCGACGAGGTAGATCATCGAGTGGTCGCGCGGGATGGGCGCCGCGCTCACGTCCACGGCCGGCACGTGCGCGCTTTTCCAGTTGGCGAAAGCCTTCTCAAGCTGCGCCACGACCGCGTCGGGCTTCACGTCGCCGACGACGATGAGCGCCGAGTTGTTCGGCCGGTAGAAGGTCTCGTAGAAGCCGCGCACGTCCGCGGTCGAGAGCGACTGAAGCGACGCTTCGTCGCCCGCGAGCGGGTGGCCGTACGGGTGGTCCTTCCCGTAGAGCACCGACTGGAAGACCTGGCCGGCGACGCTGTTCGGGTCGTCGCGCTGCTGGCGGAGCGCGGCGAGGCGTTGCGCGCGCAGGCGCTCCAAGTCCTTGTCGGGGAAGGCCGGGTTAGTGACCACGTCCGCGTAGATTTCGAGCGCGCGGTCGAGGTGGCGCGTGAGCGTCCGCAAGGAAGCCGTCGTCGAGTCCCACCCGGCGGCGACCACGACGCCGGAGCCGATGCGCGCGAGCTGGTCGGAAATCTGGAGCGCGTCGCGCGTGGCCGTCCCCTCGTCGAGCATGTCGGCCGTCAAGGAAGCAAGCCCCGCCTTGCCCGCGGGGTCGCCGGCCGCGCCCATCTTCATCACGAGATTCATGCTCACGACCGGCAGCTCGTGGTGCTCGACGACGAGCACCTCAAGGCCGTTCGAGAGCTTGCGCCGTTGCACCGCGGGCAGCGACAACTTCGGGTCGGGCTTCTCTTTGGGAAGCAGCGAGCGGTCGGTCTTCGGCTTAGCCTGCGCCTGCTGGCCCGCCGGGCGACCCATGCCGCCGCCGCGGCC
>CAXTSK010000602.1:0-3496 GCA_964246655.1 uncultured Pyrinomonadaceae bacterium | reverse complement strand
CCCCCCTCACGGCGGCGCGGCTGCCTACTGCCATCTGCCTACTGCCATCTGCCTACTGCATTATGTTAGACACCGAAGGTTTCATTTTGGTCGGCGGACTTTCGAGCCGGATGGGCGAGGACAAGTCCCGTCTGCGGCTTGGGCGCCGGACGTTCGTCGAGATCGCGGCCGACGCGCTCGCGACAGTCTCCGGAAGGGTGAGCGTCGTCGGCTCTCGCGCCGGAGTCGAGTCGCACGGGCTGGCGGTCGTGCGCGACGTACACGAAGGGCTCGGCGCGTTGGGCGGGCTGCACGCGGCGTTCACCGTCTGCGAGGCGCCGTGGGCCGCGGTCGTCCCCTGCGACCTGCCGTTCGTCACTGCCGCGTTGTTCGAGCGCCTTGCATCAATGCGCGTTGATAACATTGATGCGGTCGCGCCCGTGCAGGAGGACGGACGGCCACAGCCGCTCTGCGCGCTCTACGCCGCCGCGCACTGCCTCGGGGCGGCCGAACGTCTCATCCGCGCGGGCGAGCTGCGGCCGCGCGTCCTGCTGCAAACGGTGAGGACGCGCTGGGTCCGGTTCGAAGAACTCTCCGACCTCGACGGCTCAAACCTCTTCTTCAACAACGTCAACACGCCCGCCGACTATGAAGGTGCTTTGAAGAGACAGTCAACTGGCCTCTAAGCCTTAGCCTCTGTACAATATTGGCGCCATGCCTCCTCGACGCCGAACCGGACGGAAAGCCTTAACGGCGCTGCTCCCCATCCTCCTTCTGCTCGTGCTCGCAGTGGTCTGCGTGACGGCGTGGCTGGTCTATTCGGCGACGCGGCCGCCGCACCGCGCCTACCTCGTCACGCCCGAGAAGTTCCTACGCCTGAGCGACCGCGGGCTGCGCGCCACGGAAGAGAGTTGGCAGAACCGCGACGGCACGCGCGCGCGCGGCTGGCTCATGCGCGGCTCGGAAGGGGCGCCCGCCGTCCTCCTCCTCCACGGCTACGGCGCCGACCGCTCCTGGCTCCTCAACCTTGGCGTGAAGATCAACGAGACGACGAACATGACGGTGCTTTTGCCCGACCTGCGCGGCCACGGGCAGGAGCCGCCGGTCGCGGCCTCCTCCTTCGGCTGGATGGAGTCGGACGACGCGCTCGCCGCGCTCGACTATCTGCGCGGGCTGAAGTCGCCGCAGGGTCGCGCGCTGGCTGGCCCGGCCGTCGGCGTCTACGGCGTCGAAGCGGGAGCCTACGCGGCGTTGTCGGCTGCGCGGCGCGACGTGGCCGTGCGTGCGGTCGCTTTAGACAGCGTACCCGACGGCCCGGACGACGTGCTGGCCGGCGCCGTCCACGACCGCACGGGTTTCGACAACCGCCTGCTGCTGGCGCTCGCGCGCTTCGGCACGCGCGTCTACTTCGCGGGCCGTTACCAAGCGGTCGCGGCCTGTACGCTGGCCGAGGGCTTAGGCGACCGGCAGGTGCTCCTCCTCTCGGGCGAGAGCGCGGGGCGTTTGAAGCAGACGACCGAGACGCTCGCCAACTGCTTCCCCACCCGTGCCAACGTCGAGACGCACACAGACCTCCCGCTCACCGGCCTCGCCCTCGCCTCCGCCTCCCCCGAAGAGGACGAAGCCTACGACCGCCGCGTCATCGACTTCTTCGACCGAACGTTGAGATAAGTAGACAGTAGACAGTAGAAATACAAAGCGGCGCGCCCGGCCTATTGGCTTAAGCGCGCCGTGTGTTTTTTCTACTGTCTACCGTCTACTGTCTACTTTCACAAACACGAGCGCGTGGCGGCCGTTGAAGGCGATGCGTTTGGACTCTAACGCCGGGTCTTCGAAGAGCTGGTGCTCGTCGTCGCGGTGGACGATGACGAGGGCGGCGCCGCCTTTGCTCCTGGCGAACTCGACGACCTGGTTCGTGCCTTCCAATTTCAGCGGCTCGCCGTCGGCGTCGTAGGCGAGGCGGCCGGCGGCATAGAACTCGGAGGTGCGCTCGACCGTGTGCAGGTTGACGACGGGCAGTTCTCCGAAGCCCTGCGCGGCTGCCTCCGCCAGCGTCCGGCCGAGCGTCTCTTTCCGCGTCAAGCGCCCGAGCACGCCGCCCGCGACGACCAGCACCACCGTCAGCAGCGTCGTGCCGACGACCGAGATGGCGCACAACTCCCTCCGCCTCGGCGCGAAGAGCGTGACGACGGCCGTGAGCCCCGCGGGCAACAGCAGCGCCGCCACGTAGATGGGCGAGAGTTCCCGCAAGGCTTCACCGAACTGGCCGACGTGAAAGACGAGAAACGCGACGCCCGCGCCGAAGACGACGAGCGCCAGCAAGCCCGTCAGCCTCATCGTTAACGTCCCGCCGACGCCGCGAAGATAGCGGTGCAGCCCGTCACCCGCCAGCAGAGCCGCGCCCGGCAGCGCCAGCAGCACGTAGCCCGGCAGCTTCGACCCCGACGCCGAAAAGAACAGCACCGGCACCATGAGCCACGCAATCGACAGCACGCGCAGCTTGCTCGCCGCGTCCTCCGCCCGCGCGTTCACCCCGGCGGCCCCCGCGATCCCGCCGAAGAGAAACGCCGTCCACGGCAAAGCGAGCCCGAGCGTCACGGGCAGGTAGAACCAGAAGGGCTGCGGGTGGTGATACTTGTTCGAGACGTAGCGCGCGAAGTGGTGCTGCACAAAGAACTCGTTCACGAACGCCTGCCCGTGTCGCGCGATGACCGGCCCGTACCACGTCGCCGCCACCATCAACGAGAGCAGCGCGCCCCAAAGCACGCCGAGTCTCAACAACCCCGGCCAACGTCTTCGGAACACATAGTAAACGACCACCACCGCGCCCGGGATGACGACGCCCACCAGTCCCTTCGCCAGCAGCGACGCGCCGACGAACAGGTAGAAGCCGACGAGCCACGTCCTGCGCCCCGCGCCGCGCTCGACCTCGGAACAGTAGAAGCTTGCGAGCGCGCCCGTCACCGTCGTCGTCAAAATCGTGTCGAAGCTCGACGCGCGCGCGAAGACGACGAGCCCGAGCGTCGAAGCCGCGACGGCCGCGCAGGTGACGCCGAAGCCGCGCATGTCTTCCCTCGACTCGAACTCCGCGCGCCGCGCGGCCCAGCCCGCCAGCAGTACCGTCAGCACTCCCGCCAGCGCCGACCCGAACCGCGCCGCGAACTCCGTCACGCCGAACAGCCCGTACGCCAACTCCATTAGCCAATAGAGCAGCGCGGGCTTCTCGAACCACGTGTGCCCGCCGAGCGTCGGCGTCACCCAGTCGCCGCGCGCGAACATCTCGCGCGCCACCTGCGCGTACCGCGGCTCGTCCGGCCCCATCAACGGGACCGCCCCGAGCCCGTAGAAGCAGGCCCCGCAGACCGCCCCGAACAGCACGACCCACGCGCGCTTTGCAAGCAGGAAACGTTGCAAGTATAGTCACCCGGAAAAGTAGTCAGTAGACAGTAGTCAGTAGTCAGTAGGTTTGGCAAGCGGCGCCGTCGTCAATCATCTCAACAACCGCCGTGCGCTACGT
>CAXTSK010000601.1:0-3501 GCA_964246655.1 uncultured Pyrinomonadaceae bacterium | reverse complement strand
GCGCGGGGCGGGCGCTACTCACGTTCATAGAGGAGCACGGGGAGCGGCGGGTGCTCGCGCCGGAGGAGGTCTACGAGGCTTACCTGCGGGCGGACAGGCTGCTCGAAGGGACGCAGGACGTGGAGGACGTGGGGCGGCTGCGGGCGTGCTCGCAGGTGGTGATGCGGCGGCTGGCGGGCGTGCGCATCCACGACAAGAACTTCTCCTTCTACGGCGCGATACACGAGGTGGAGGCCAGGTTGATCGAGCAGGCTTTGGAGGAGGCGAGCGGGAGCGTCGTGCGGGCCGCGCGACTGCTCGGCCTCAAGCACCAGACGTTCACCTCCATGTTGCAGTCCCGGCACCAGAAGCTTCTCTCGAAGCGGACGCCGCGCGAGAGGCGGCTGAAGAGCATCATCAAAAGGGACGCGTAGAGACTTCACGATATCACTACCCCGTCCTCACCTTTCACAAGCACGGCCTTCCCGCGAGGAGCGCTTTCAAACCCTTCCGGAATCTTTGACGCGCCTGCGTGGTCGCCGGAGCGGGCTCTTCAGTTCTCGCGCCCGGGTTCGCCCTCTTCGACGATGCTTACCTTGCCGAGGAAGCGGCGGCAGTCGGAGTAGATGGGTTAAGGGCCGGTTTAAAAATTTTTTGAGTCCTATGGCGTTCCGGCTCGGACTGTCGTAAATTCGTCGGCCGTCATGAGAAACAAAAACACCCTGACGTTGTTCGTCGCCGCGCTCGCCGTCGTCTGCTCGGCCCGCGCGTCTTCCGTCCGCGGAACGTCGCCCGCCGGTTCGACTCAGAAGGCGTCGGCGACGCCGGCCTGCGACGTGGAGGCGTACGTCGTAGACCGCGACCCGAAGGGCTTGAATGTGCGCGACGCGCCGGGCGCGCAGGGACGCGTCGTCGCGGTCATCCCTTTGGACGAGGACGGGACTATCGTCCGCATGAGGGCTTCGAGCCCGAACGGCTGGGTGCAGATCGACCGCGCGGAAACCGTGGGCGGGACGGTCGTGTTTGATAAGAAGGGCTGGGTCTCCGGCAACATGCTCGGGACTGAGACGCGCGGCTACGGCACGAAGGGCGTCAAGCTCTACGCCGCGGCACGGAAGGGAAGTGTCGTGGGAACTGTGCCGCCCGAGACCGAGGTGCGCGTCGCGGGCTGCTCGGGCGACTGGGTGCGCGTCAGGTATAAGAATCTCGACGGCTGGCTCCAACCCGAAGACCAGTGCCCGAACCCCGTCACGCTCTGCAACTGAAGCCTGCCTCTTTCGCGCCGGGTGGAAGCGGCCGCGCATTAAGCCTGTCTGTTGGGAGAAAGGCAGAGCTTAATCCAGCGCGTCCGCCCGCGGGCGTTGAGGAGGTGTCGGTGGTAGACAAAGAGGTTCTGACGGCGTGGTCGGACGAGGCGGCGCGCGACGACGATCCCGTCCTGGCGGCGCTCCTGCTGCAACTGGCCGCGCTCCGCGACCGCTCCGACCACTGGAGCATCGAGATGCTCAAGCGCATCGCCGACCTCAAGGTCAGCGAGGCCGCGGCGGCGGTCAGAAAGGCGTGCGTCGAAGACTGGCCCGAGTACCTCGACGATTGAGCCCCGCCGCCGCGGCTTCGCGCTTCAGCGTTTGGCCGCCACCTCCGTGTTCTGAAAGGCGGCGATCTTCCAGGCGCCCGACTCCTTCGTCATCAACAGCGTGATGATCGCCTCCGACGTGTGAGTCTCCGCGCCGCGCGGGGTCTTGTTGGTGCCCGTCACGTGGACGACGGCCACGTCGGGCCTGAGCATCCTCACCTGCTTGACCGAGAGGCTGAGCGTTGACTCCTTGTAGAAGGTGTCGAAGATGCGCTGGTGACCCTGTGCGATGGCTTCCCGCCCCTTGATGTAGCTCCCGTTGATGACCACGTAGTCCGCGTCCTCCGCGAAGGGCTTGGCGAACTGCGCGCCGCTCTTCGCGTTCCAGCCCGCCTCCAACTGCCGCACGTTCTCGCGGATCGCCGCGTCGTCCGCGTCGTCCGCCGCCGCCGCGGGCACGGCCGCGTAGAGCGCGCAGGCGGCGAGCGCCGCGAGCGCGAACGAGAGTCTTCTTAAAGTGTTGTCGCTTCTCATAACAATCTTCTCCTCCGAGTGAATTTCCTTCCCGCCTAGTAAAGCGATGAAATCGCCTCGAAGTGTGCACCCGCCCCGAAAATTTTTTAGCATCCTTTGCATGAGGCGAAGAGGTCTGTGCCGGGCTTCTAGACAAGCTTCGGGGAAAGCGGTAAGAAATGGCGTGCGTCTGACAGTAATTTGAAGAAGAGGTGCAGCGGATGAGATATGGCGGGCAGCACTGGCCGCACTCCTGGGACCCGGAGCCGCGCTGGCCGGCCTTAGTCGCCGTCCTCTCGGTCGTCGGCATCTACGCCGCGCTGCCGCGCTACCTCGTGCTCGGGCCGCGCTGGCTCTTCCCCGGCATCGTCCTCGGCCTGGTCGTCCCGGCGGTCGTCACGCACATCCACGGCCATCACTTCCTCAACCGCGTCTTCGGCTTCACGGTCAACGGCGCCGTGACCGCGTGCCTCATCGCCTCGGTCGTGCTCCTCATCGAGGAACTGCCCGCGCACAAGGTGGAGCCCGGCCAACTCCTGCTCTCGGCCGGGCTGCTCTGGGCCACGAACGTGCTCGTCTTCGCCCTCTGGTACTGGCGGCTCGACGCGGGCGGCCCGCACGGCCGCGAGTCGCGGCCCGGCCACCCCGACGGCGCCTTTCTCTTCCCGCAGATGACGATTAGCCCTCAGCCCGGCGCCGACACCGAAGCCACCTGCTGGTCGCCCAACTTCGTCGATTATCTCTTCCTCGCCTTCAACACGAGCACCGCGTTCTCGCCGACGGACGCGCCCGTGCTCGCGCGCTGGGCGAAGGCGCTCATGATGCTCCAATCGCTCATCTCGCTCACCGTGCTTGCACTACTCGCCGCGCGTGCCGTCAACATCCTCTAGCGGCCGCCGACGTTTCAGAGATGAACTCCCGCACGCTTTCGCGGAAGCAGTCCCTTTTGTCCGGCTCGGTGTAGAAGATGAATCCGGCGTTGCCAAACGTGTGGCAACAGGGCTGCCGGAAAAGCGTCGCCGTTCGGTCATCAAAAATATTGCTCGGCGCTGAGTTCTATGATAGTGTGCCGCCTTCTGTCAGAACAGATTTGAAAATCAGCCAGGGTCTTCCCGTTAGTCCCGCAGAGTTACCGCAGAGTTACCGCCGACCTCGCGTTCTTAGTGTCGGGCCCGCGCCGACCAATCTTCAAGCACATGCCCTTGCGCACCCGCCTTCCCTGTCGGTGTGCGTTCCAAAGCTTGTTGCCCTACCAAAGGAAGCGTCATGAAAACATTTCACCCCCTTCAGCGCCCCAGCAACTTGAGAATTTTTACAGCTCTTGTCACCGCCTTCGTCATCCTTGTGACGCCGGTCGTGCCCGCCGCCGCGGGGGCCACCCCGGTACCCCGGCGGGGGAGCCCCCCCGCCGCCCCCCGAACGCCCCCCCCCGC
>CAXTSK010000600.1:0-3511 GCA_964246655.1 uncultured Pyrinomonadaceae bacterium | reverse complement strand
GCGCCGCGAGGCGCTCACCTCCGCGCCGCGCGCAGTCTCATTGCCGACCGCATCACTCTCGTCATTCGTCTTCCGTCTTCGTTTCATCGGGCTCACTCCATCATTTGCGGCAGGTGCTCGTGCCCTTCGGCCGTGGAGCACTCGCCGAAGATTTCGGCGGGCGTGCTGTAGTCCTCTTTGAGGAAAGCCTTGACGAGGCCGACCAACTCTTCCAGACGCAGGAGCGGGATCAAGTGCCCCGCGCCGGGGAAGGTGCAGACGAAAGCGCTCGGGTAGGTCTCGCGCAGGCGGCGTCGCTCCTCGGGCGTGACCATCGGGTCGTTGTCGGATTCGACGATGAGCACGCGCCCGGGCCAGCCGGCCGAGTCCGCGGGCGCGTAACGCTCGTTGCGGTTGAAGTCCACGCCCAACGCCACGCGCGACAGGAGCGTCCGTTTCGTCAGAGTGTGTTCGAAGTAGTGGTCGAGCTTCTGCCTGAACTCCGTGATGCGCGCGGCGTGCTCCGCGGGGACGGGCGCGTCGAGGTGGCGCGAGACTTCGAGCCGCATCATCCCGCGCATGAGCGGAAAGGGGAGCAGCCGCATGAGCCTCGTCATCCAGGCGGTGCGCGCCCCGACCACGGGGCTCGGCGCGCCGGTCGAGAGCAGGACGAGGTCTTGCACCTGCGAGCGTCGGCGTCGGAAGAAAGCCTGCGCGACCAACCCGCCGAACGAGCCCCCGAAGACGACGGCGCGGCCGACGTGCTCGCGGTCGAGGATGGCGCTCGCGGCGTCGCACACCTCTTCGAGCGTGGACACGTCGGCGACGGTCGGCGTGACGGTGCGGTACTCGTCCTCGAAGGCCGCGGCGAGCCAGCGCATCGTCTCGGCCCCGCCCACCGCGCCGTGGAAGAGCAGCACGGTCTGCTCACCGCGGCCGCCGGTGACGTAGTGCCACTCGACGCCTCTAATCTTCAGACTCTTCTCTGTCATCGGAATGCGGATTGCGGATTGCGGATTGGAAGAGAACTTCGGACAACGCGGATGTCATCTTCCTTCAATCCGCAATCCGAAATCCGCATTCCGCAATTAGTCAGACTGCGGGCAGATGATAGTGTTTGACGATGAGCCCCGCAACCTCTTCGGGCGTGAGCGCCGTGTTGTCTACCTCAAGGCTCTCGCGGCCGGGCACGGGCGAGAAGAGGTCGTGCGTCTCGAACAGTTCGCGCAGCGTTTCGAGCGAAGCGAGCTTCCCCGCCTCGGCGCGCCCCGGCCGCGGAAGCCTTCGCTCCAACTCCTCGCGCGTGCAGACGAGGCGGACGAGCAGCGCGCGCCCGCCGTGCGCCTCGAAGAAGCCGCACATGCGTTCGACGTGCGGCATGTCCTGCGGGTGCGCGTAGACGAAGGTGAAGATGAGCGAGACGCCGGCCGCCGCGGCCTCCTCGAAGACCACGTCGCGGATGGTTCCGACGATCTTAAAGAAGGGCTTCGTGCCGAAGTCGAAGACCGAATCGGCGCAGCGGATGCTGACGTGATTGTCGAAGAGTTTGTAGCCGGTCAGCCGCGCCAGTTCGCGCGCCACCGACAACTTGCCGACGCCCGGCGGACCGTAGATGAAGACGAGGTTCATAAGAGGGGAAGTGATGAATGATGAATATTTCGGCACGGTGATATTCATCATTCATCACTCATCATTCATCATTTCTTTCTGCCTTCCAGAAAGTCGAGCAGCACGCGGTTGAACTCGGCGGGCGTCTCGACCGGCGGGTGGTGACTGGCGCCGGGGATGATGACCTTGCGCGCGCCGGGGATGCCCTGAGCGAGCGTGTCGGCGATGTTGAGAAGGTTCTTGCTGTCGAGACTGCCGACGACGACGAGCGTGGGGAAGTTGATTTTGTTGAGGCGCTCGATGGTCGGCGGCTCGGGCGACTGCGGGAGCCCGGAGCGCAGGTACGTGAGCGCCTTGTAGTTGTCAAGCATCATCGTGCGCATGCGCTCGCGCGCCTGCGGTCGTTCGCGCACTCCGGCGAGGAGGTCGGCCTTGAGGAACGTCTCGAAATACTTCTCCGGCCCTTCGCTCGCGAGCGCGCGGTAGGCGGCCATCGACTTCTCGTCGGGCGGCTGCCGGTCGCCGCGCAGGCCCGTGCCGCCGAAGACGAGGCGCTCGACTCGCGCGGGGTGCGCGAACGCCAAGGCGGCCGCTCCGAGGCCCCCGAGCGAGAGGCCGACGACCGTGGCCTTCTCGATCTTGAGGAAGTCGAGGAGCGCGCGCAGGTCTTCCGTCGGCCAGTACTGCCCCGTCGGTGTGGCAGACTTACCGAAGCCGCGCAGGTCGAAGCGCACGACGCGGAAGCGCTGCGCGAGCGGCTGCATCTGGTCGTCCCACAGGCGGCTGTCAACTAAGCCTCCGTGGACGAGCACAACCGCCGGGCCTTTGCCCATCGCCTCGTAATACAACTTCGTCCCGTTCACCTCGGCGAAGCCCGAGCCGTTCCCGGCCGGAGCCTGCGCCGAAGCCCCGACGGCGCACGCGCAGAGCAGTGAGCACAAGACGACAGTTCTCGACAGCAACACTCTCAACATCCGTTTAGCCCTTTAGTCGAACTCCCTGCGCGGCGCGGCCTGTTCGGCGCCGACGCGCCCCGCGACGATCTCGGCCCTGAAGTAGTTCTCGCCGCGGATGGGCGCGCCCGCCATCCGGCGCAGCAATGTGAGCTGCCCGACGTGCGTCAGCGCGCCCGCCACCGGCCCCTGAAACAGACCCTCGGCCGCGACGGCGAGCGGCGCGTCGGAAGCGAGGTACGCGTCGAACTCTTCAAGCCCCTTGAAGAAACGCGCGACCTCTTCTTCCCACGCGAGCGGCTTTGAATCGCTCCAACGCTGCTCGCCGCGCGCCATCGACAGCGCCCAGTCCAACAAGTCGCCCACGTGCGCGAGAATCTGCACGGGCGTCCGCAGGCCCGCGCCCCCGCTGAATCCTTCGAACCCCTCCGGCGCGCCCCGCACCGCCTTGCCCCCGCGGTACGCGAGCGTCGCCACCGTGTGGCGCAGCATCTCTCTCTTCGTATCGGGCGTCGAGTTCGCCAAGGTCGTCGGCCTCCTCGGAAATGACTTTGAAGCGCATCATAGCTGCGCGTGCGAAGGCGGGCAATCTTTATCTCGGCGGCGCGGAAGGGCCGGGCTTGTCTCTCAGGCGTGGTATGTGCAAACGGGGGCGGTTGGTGATAGGCTATAAAGCAAATTTCAGCAGTAGATTTCAGCGCGTGCGGCCGCCGGTGGGGTGCCAGCGGCGCGGGCGCGTGTTGAGGTGATAAGACTTTGAGCGAAGAGATTAACAGACAGGATTTGTCGGAGATCATCGCGGAGAGCTTCGGCGCGAACGCGACGTACGTGGAAGGGCTGCTGGGGCGTTACCGCAGCAACCCCGCGTTGGTGGACGAGGCTTGGCGCGCTTACTTCGCGGAGCTTCTGGGCGACGGCGCGGCCACAGCGGGCGGCAACGGCGCGGCGGCGACGGCCGGTTGGCCGTCGCC
>CAXTSK010000599.1:0-3514 GCA_964246655.1 uncultured Pyrinomonadaceae bacterium | reverse complement strand
TTCAGTCCGTTACATGGATGCCCACGCCTTTAGGCGGGGGAGTATTCACTTGAAGAACGTTCCGAGGAGGCGTCCCACGTCGTCCGTGACGCTGCCGTCGTGGTTGGAATCGAGCATGGAGTTGAGCGCCCCCGCCAGGCCCGGGGCCGCCGCCTCGGTCTGTTGCTGTTGGGCGTTGAGGAAGTCGGAGAGCCCGCCCGGGTCGAGGTCGTTCTGCCGCTGGGTCTGGCCGACGGCGCCCATCACGAGCGGCGCGACCATCTCTAAAATATTCCCGGCGGTGTTCTGGTCGAGCCCCGCCGCCTGCGCCAGGTTGTTCTGGACCGTGTCCTGTTGCCCTCCGAAGACGTGTCCCAGAATCCCCGCCCCGTTCGCGTCCTGCGGGTTGCCGAGGTAGCCCGACAGGTTGTCAAAGATGCTCCCGTCGTGGTCGTCGGTCACCGCCTGGTGTAGCTGCTGCGCGCCTTCGGGCTGGGCGGCGTTACGCGCCAGCGCCGCCACGATGAGCGGGACTGCTATCTGCACGGCCCGCTGGGCCGTCGTCTCGCTGACGCCGAGCCGCTGCGCGATGGCGCGTGCCGCATAGCCCGCGACCTGCTGTGTGATCATCTGTGTGATGAAGTTCATTACCTACTCTCCTTCGTTGAGCGTACCTGAGACGACGCGGGCGCCGGGAAGAGGTTCGGGGCACGAAACCACGCGCCCGACGCTCGCGCGTCAGCCTCCCTTACGCAACATCCGTCTGGTCGTCTTCTTCCAGGACGAAAGTGATCATCAGGTTGACCTGGTATTCGACGATTTTGCCGTCGTCAATTTTGATCTGCTGCTCTTTGACCCACGCGCCGCGCACGTTGCGCAGGGTTTTCGTCGCGCGGGAGACGGCGCTCTGGATCGCGTCCTCAAAACTCTTCGTCGAAGTGGAGCTGATCTCCGTAATGCGTGCGATGGACATAATGTGCATCCTCTCTGAATGACCGCGCCGTTCGCTGGCGCGGGGCGAAGGTCGAAGGGGTCGCTCCCGGTCGGGGAGCAGCCTTGTTGGTTCCGCGAAGGCAACCAGAAGTATGTCTGTGGTGATTGACGAGGGCGTTGTATCCCACGCGACCGGGAAAGTCAAAGGACGACTCGTCCCGCCCGGCTCAGAGGGCGGCGAGAGTGCGGAGCAGGAGTTCCGTGTCGGCGAGGTCTGGGAGGACGGCGTCGGGGTCGTGACGGAGGAGTTCGCCGGTCGAGTGGCTGCGCCCCGTCGCGACGGCGACGGCGCGCGCGCCGAAGTGTCGGGCGCAGGCGATGTCGTTGGGTGTGTCGCCGACGACGACAAGTTGCTCCGGGTTGAGGTCGCGGCCTAAGTGGTGGCTGATGCGTTCGCGCGCGACCGCCGGGAGGTCGCGCCGGTCGTGCGAGAGTTCGCCGAAGGCGCCGGGCAGCCGGAAGAAGGCTTCGAGCCCCACCAGCCGCAGCTTCAAGCGCGCCGCGGGCTCGACGTTCCCCGTCAGCAGCGAGTTGAGGTAGCGCGGCTCGCGCTCCAATGCTGCGAGCGATTCACACGCGCCCGGCAGCGCTTGGAATAACTCTCCCTCGGCGGCCATCCGCCTCATGCCTTCGAGGAAGAGTTCAATCAACTCGGGCAGGCGGTCACGAACCTGCTCCGCCGTGAAGCCCTCGTCGCGCAGCGCCTCGGTGAAGATCTGTAGGTCGGTCATCCCCGACACGACCATCTCGTCCAGACGCCCCGCCGTGCCGAAGACGCGCACCAACGCCGGTGTCATGTACTCCCTGAACGCGCCCTGCCGCCGCGAGTGCAGCAGCGTCCCGTCGATGTCCCAGAGGATGATGCGCAGGTCTTCCATCTCATTCAACAACTAAGAGCACGTCGCCTGCGTTGACGGTCGAGCCGGGCTCGGCGCGCAGCTCGGCGACGGTGCCGGACTTGGGCGACTTCAACTCGTTCTGCATCTTCATCGCCTCGACGACGACGAGACCCTGACCCGTCTCGACCGCCTGGCCCGCCTCGACCAGCACGCGCACGACCTTGCCCGGCATCGGCGCCTTGACCTGCGCGCGCCCGCCCTGCTCGCCGCCGAGGGAGCCTGCGCCGCGCAGGTGCTTCGGGTCGGTGAGCCGCACGCCGTACTCCCGCGTGCCCACCAACACGCGCAGCGCCCCTCGCCCCTCCGCGCCCGGCTCCGCCCCGACGCGGCACTCGTACACGCGCCCGCCGTGCGTCAGAAGGTACTCGCCCGCGCCCACTTCGCGCGCCTCCAACTCGTAACGGCGCCCCCCGACCTCCGCCGACACGCGCCCGCCCTCGCGCTTTACCTCCAGCGCGACCTTCTCGCCGTCTATCTCCGCATTCAGTCTCATTTATCTAAAGAGTCTCACATCCTTGAACGGTGCAGGGCGTCGCGGCCCGAGAGCTTCCAGCGGCTCGGGGGGGCTTGGGACGCGTGTGTTTGGGAGCCGTTGCGTGCGGGCTCGGAGTAGCGGAGGGCGGCGGCGATGGCGGCGATGTCGCGGCGGGCGGTCTCTGCGTCGGAAGGGGTCGCGTCGTTCGAAGTCGCGGCGGCGCGGCGCTCGTTGAAGCGCGAGATGAAGGCGGTGTCGAGGCGCCCCGCGACGAACTCTTCGTCGCGCATGACTTCGCGGAAGAAGGGGAGCGTGGTCTTGATGCCGCCGACCGTGTACTCGTCGAGCGCGCGGCGCATGCGCTCTATCGCCTCGTCGCGCGTGCGCCCCCAGGTGGCGAGCTTCGAGATCATCGGGTCGTAGTAGATGGAGACCTCGGCGCCCTCGTAGACGCCGCCGTCGTCGCGCACGCCGGGGCCGGCGGGGACGCGCAAGTGTGTGATGAGCCCGGGGCTCGGCATAAAGTTCTGCTCGGGGTCTTCGGCGTAGACGCGACACTCGACGGCGTGCCCCGTCAGGCGAACGTCGTCCTGCGTGAAGGAGAGCGGCAGGCCCGCGGCGACTCGTATCTGCTCGCGCACGAGGTCGAAGCCCGTGACGAGTTCCGTCACGGGGTGCTCGACCTGGAGGCGCGTGTTCATCTCAAGGAAGTAGAAGTCGCGCGTCACGTCGGAGACGAGGAACTCGACGGTGCCCGCGCCGACGTAAGCGGCCGCGCGCGCAATCCGAACGGCGGCCGCGCCCATCGCCTCGCGTAAGCTGAGGTCGTTAATCGGCGAGGGGCACTCCTCGATGACCTTCTGATGCCTGCGCTGAATCGAGCACTCGCGCTCGCCGAGGTGGACGGTTCGACCGTGCGCGTCGGCGAAGACTTGAATCTCTATGTGGCGCGGGCGCTCGACCGCCTTCTCGATGTAGACCGAGGGGTCGCCGAAGGCCGAGGCCGCTTCGGAGCGCGCCGTGTCGAAGGCCGAGGGCAGCTCGGACTCGTCGGCGACCAAACGCATGCCCTTGCCGCCGCCGCCGGCCGCGGCCTTGAGCATGACGGGGTAGCCGACGCGCGCGGCCGTCTCGCGCGCCTCCTCCAACGATGCGAGCGCGTCGTTGG
>CAXTSK010000598.1:0-3525 GCA_964246655.1 uncultured Pyrinomonadaceae bacterium | reverse complement strand
CTTTCGGCGCCGTGAGGTCGAAGCTTGAGACGAGGTAGACGAGCGCGGCGAGCAGCGCGAGCAGCGCGACCGAGACGCCCGCGAGCCTCAAGCCCTGACCGCCGCCTTGGCGCGTCGTCGCCTCCTGGCGCGCGAGCGCGGCGGTCGCGGGCGAAGCCGTCAGGTCGTGCCCACACACGTCGCAGACCGCATCGCCTTCATGCACGCTCGACCCGCACACGCGGCAGACCTCCGACTCGCCCGAGCCCTCGGCCGAGAGCGGCTGCGTGTGATACGGGTCGCCCGAAAGCTCGTCCGTCGCCTCGCCGAGCACGCCCGTCCCCTTCGCGGCCGTCGAACGTGAGACGCCGACGCCCTCCGCCGCGAGTTGCGACGTGTCGCGGCCGCGCGCCTTCCGCACGGCGCGCAGGAAGTCCGCGGCCGTGTTGAAGCGCCGCTCCGGCTTCTTCTCCAAAGCGCGCAGCATGATTTTCTCGATGGCCGGAGGGATTTCGGGGTTGAGCGAGGTCGGCGCGGGCGGCGGCATCTCGCGGTGCGCGCGCAGAATCTCCGTGCGCGGCCAGCCGTCCTTCGCGCCGACGCGCCCGCCGAAGGGCGGCTCGCCCGTCAGCATCTCGTAGAGGATGACGCCCAGCGAGTAGATGTCCGAGCGTTGGTCGAGGTGCTCGCCCGCGGCCTGCTCGGGCGAGACGTAGCGCGGCGAGCCGTAGGCGATCTTCGAAGTGTCGGTCGCCGACGCGCCGACCAGCTTGACGATGCCGAAGTCGGTGACCTTGATGCGGTCGCCGTCGGTCACCATGATGTTCGGCGGCTTGAGGTCGCGGTGGACGATGCCTTGATGCGTCGTGCCCGACTCGTCGCGGTAGACGAAGGTGTGCGCGTAGGAGACGGCGTCGAGTATCTGCTCGAAGAGGTCGAGCGCGCGCTCCGTCCCGAGGCCCCCCGGGTGCTCGGCGATGCACTGCGCGAGCGAGCGGCCGTCGACGAACTCCATGACGATGAAGTAGGTCTGCTCGGAGACGATGTAGTCGTAGATTTTGACGACGCCCGGGTGGTCGAGCTGCGCCTGCACGTAAGCCTCGCGCTCGAAGCGATGGCGGAGCCGCCGGAGGTCGTGCGTGCCGCGCGGGTTGATCGACTTGATGGCGACGACGCGCGGCAGCTTCTCGTGCCGCCCGCGATAGACGACACCCATCCCGCCGCGGCCGACGGGCTCTTCGATAACGTAGCTCCCGACCTTCTTCCCTGTCTCAATCGTCATCGGACTGGGGCTTTCAACCGGCGAGGGGCTTAAATTGTAAGACTGAAGTTCGTTATAACAGAAACGGGGGCGGTCGGCATTAACACGGCGTTAAAGAGCCCGTACGGCGGGGGATGCGACCGTACGAATCTCACCGTCGGTAAACGGCGAAGCGCGGCGACCTTCCAGGAGGCCGCCGCGCTTCACGAAGTCCGATTCAGTGCTCAGGCCGTCTTCTTCTCTTCGTCGTAGAGGTCGCGCAGCACCTCCGCGATGGGCTGTGGCACGACCGGCGTCGGCGTGGGCGGCCCGGCTGGCCGCTTACCCATCAGCGTGTGCAGCCCGGCCTCTTCGTGCCTGTGCTGTGCCGCGGCGGCCGGGATGGCGGCCTGCTGCCGTGCGGAGGCCAAGCGCGCGCGACTCTCTTCGAGCATGGCGGCGGCGCGGGCGCGGCGGGCGCGCTCAAGGCCGCGCATGGCGGCCGTCGTCTGCGGCGCCTCGTTCGGCTCGCGCTCGATGCGGCGGAGCACGTCCACGTAGCGGCGCAGCTCCGACGAAGGCTGCGTCCGCGCAGCCTCGTCGCCGCCCTCCTCTTCGAGGACGTAGGCGATGTGCTCGGCCGCGGCCTCGTGGTCGCCCGCGCGGTGGTAGAGAGCGCCGAGGGCGAAGTAGACGAGCGGCGGCGGGTCGGCCATCATGTGGAGCACGCGCTCGCCCTCGGCGATGACGCGGTTGACCTCGAAGCCGTACCAGCGCTTCTCCTCGTCGCGCAGGATTTCGCTGGCCGAGACGTAGAAGTCGAAGATGTTCTTCACGTCCTGCTGCTCGGAGCGCTGCACGGCGCGCCAGACGAAGTAGACGACCGTCGCGAAGAAGAGGATGACGGTCACGGGGACGCCCATCACGCCGAGCATCGCCATGATGACGACCACCGCGATCAACCTCTGCGCCGTCTCCTGCCCCTTCGTCATAATGGTGAAGTGATGAGTGATGAATGATGAATGATGAATTAAGAGTCGGCCGCCTTCAATTCATCATTCATCATTCATCACTCATCATTTAATGCTTCCCCTGATCTTCTCGCCCGCCTCGCGGGTCGAGAGCGAGCCGCCGAGGTCGCGGGTGGTCTCGCCCGAGGCGATTGATTCTCGCACCGCGCGTTCGACCGCCGCCGCCGCTTCCGTGTGTCCGAGATATTCTAGCATCAGCGCCGAACTGAGGATAGCCCCTGCCGGGTTGGCCTGATTCTTCCCCGCGAGCGGCGGCGCGCTGCCGTGGACGGGCTCGAAGAGCGAGACGCGCCCCGGGTGTATGTTGCCCGAGGAGGCGAGCCCGAGCCCCCCCTGGAGCGCCGCGCCGAGGTCGGTCAAGATGTCGCCGAAGAGGTTGTTCGTGACGACGACCTCGTACTGCGCGGGGTTCAAGACCATGAACATCGCCGCCGCGTCCACGTACTGGTGGTTCGCCTCGATGCCCTCGTAGCGCGACGCGACCTCTTTAAAGACGCGCTGCCAGAGGTCGCCGCCGAAGCGCTGCACGTTCGACTTGTCGCACATCGTCACCTTCCTGCGGCCGCGCGCGCGCGCGTACTCGAAGGCGGCGACGACGATGCGCTCGACGCCCTTGCGCGTGTTGATCTCCTCCTGCGTGGCGACCTCGTCGGGCGTGCCCCGCTTGAGGAATCCGCCCATGCCCGTGTAAGAGCCTTCGGTGTTCTCGCGGAAGACGACGAAGTCAACGTCCTCGACCGAGCGATTCTTCAAAGGCGTCAGCCGTTCGTTCAGCAGGCGCACCGGGCGCAGGTTGATGTAGAGGTCGAGGCCGCGCCGCATCCCCATCAGGATGTCCTCGGCGTGCTGGTTCGAGGGCACGCGCGGGTCACCGAACGCGCCCGACAGAATCGCGTCGAACTCCTTCGAGAGCATGTCGAGCGCGCCCTCGGGCAAGGTCACGCCCTCTTTTAAGAATTTGTCCGCGCCCCAGTCGAAGTGCTTCAGCTCAAGCCGAACGCCGTGCGTCCGGCTCAACACGTCGAGCACGCCGACGGCCTCTTCAATCACCTCCGGCCCGATACCGTCGCCCGGCACGACCGCGATTCTCTTCAAAGCGTCTGTCATCCTTCGGCCTTCATCCTCCTTTAGAAAGGCACGCAGAGCACGGGCACGCGCGCGCCGCGCAGAACCTTCTCGGCCGTCGAGCCGAAGAGCAGTTCTTCCGCGCCGGTCGAGCGGCCGCGCACGCCCCAGACGCTAAACCGCAGATACAGGTCGCCCGCCAACATGAGT
>CAXTSK010000597.1:338-3531 GCA_964246655.1 uncultured Pyrinomonadaceae bacterium | reverse complement strand
CGCTCGGCGGCGAAGGCTGGGTGGGCGGGCGTCTCGACGCCGACCGCGCGGAGAGCGGCGCCGAGAACGCGGAGCACTTCAAGCGAACGTCGCTGCCCGAAAATCTCGCCTACGTCATCTACACGTCAGGCTCGACGGGCAGGCCCAAAGGCGTCTGCGTCACGCACCGCTCGCTGGTTAATTTCCTCTCTTCGATGGCCGAGCAACCGGGGCTGGGGAGCGAAGACGTGATGCTGGCGCTCACCTCGCTCTCCTTCGACATCGCCGCGCTTGAACTCTTCCTCCCGCTCACGGTCGGGGCGCGCGTAGAGATTCTGAGCCGCGAGTTGATCGCCGACGGCGAGCGACTGGTGCGGACTCTGCGAGCCTCGGACGCGACGGCGATGCAGGCCACGCCCTCGACCTATCAACTGTTGCTGAAGGCGGGCTGGACGGGCGGGCCGCGCCTCAGAATCTTCTGCGGCGGCGAGGCGCTGAGCGCCGAGTTGAGCGAGCGCCTGCTCGCGGCCGGCTCCGAGCTTTGGAACCTGTACGGCCCGACCGAGACGACCGTCTGGTCTGCGGCGCGGCGCATGGGCGGCGGCCCCGTCACCATCGGGCGGCCCATCGCCAACACGCAACTCTACGTCGCGGACGCGCGCCTGACCCCCTCGGTCGTCGGCAGCCGCAGCGAGCTTTTAATCGGCGGCGAAGGGCTCGCACGCGGCTACCTGAACCGCCCGTCGCTCACGGCCGAGCGCTTCATCCCCGACCCGTTCTCGCCGGTGCCCGGCGCGCGCCTCTACCGCACGGGCGACCTCGCGCGCCGCCTCGCCTCGGGCGAGGTCGAGTTCCAGGGGCGCATTGACCGGCAGGTCAAGATCCGCGGCCACCGCATCGAGAGCGGTGAGGTCGAGGTCGCGCTGCGGCGGCATCCTCTGGTCGGCGACGCGGTCGTCACCGCGCGCGAAGACACGCCGGGCGATGCGCGCCTGGTCGCCTACGTGGTGCCAGCCAACGGGCAGCCGCCCACGGTCGGGCAGTTGCGCGGCCACCTCGGCGAGCGCCTGCCCGAGTACATGATCCCCTCCGTCTTCGTCACGCTTGAGCGGCTGCCTTTGACGCCCAACGGCAAGGTTGATCACAAGGCCCTGCCCGCGGCCGAAGGCGCGCGCCTGAAGCTTGAGTCGGCCTACGTCGCGCCGCAGACCGAGACGGAAAGGCTCGTCGCCGAAGTCTGGCGCGAAGAGTTGAAGGTCGAGCAGGTCGGCGTCAACGACAACTTCTTCGAACTCGGCGGCCACTCGCTGATGCTCGTCAAGGTGCACCAGCGCCTCCGCACCTCCCTCGGGCGCGAACTGACCATCATCGACCTCTTCAAGTACCCGACCATCAAGTCTCTCACCGCCTACCTCGGCGACGGCGCGAACGGCGCGAACGGCGCGCGCGCGGCGCGTCAGGCCGAAGAACTCGCGCAGCAGCTTTCCGCCGGCAAGCAGCGCATGAAGCGACTCTTCAAACAGGAGCGGCGCACGCCGCAGCAGAACGAGGGTACGCATGAGCAGCGCTGAGACCCAACCGGAGACGACCGGGCTTGAGATCGCCGTCGTCGGCCTCGCCGGGCGCTTCCCCGGCGCGCGCAGCGCCGCGGAGTTCTGGCGCAACCTGCGCGCGGGCGTCGAGTCCATCTCCTTCTTCGGCGCCGAGGAGTTGGCCGCCGCGGGCGTCCGGCCCGAACTGCTCGCGAGCCCGAACTTCGTCGGCGCGCGCGGCGTGCTCGACGACGCCGAGATGTTCGACGCCTCCTTCTTCGGCTACAGCCCGCGCGAGGCGGAGGTCATGGACCCGCAGCAGCGCTTCTTTCTCGAATGTGCGTGGGAGGCTTTGGAAGACGCGGGCTACAGCGCCGAGCGGCAGCGCGGCCGCGTCGGCGTCTACGCGGGCGTGAGCCTCAACAGCTACTTCATGAACCTCTACGCCGACCCCGAACTGCTGGAGGCCGTGGGCCAGTACCACGCGATGATCGGGAACGACAAAGACTTCCTCACCACGCGCGTCTCTTACAAGCTGAACTTCGACGGCCCGAGCATCGTCGTGCAGAGCGCCTGCTCCACCTCGCTCGTCGCCGTGCACACGGCCTGCCGCGGCCTGCTCGGCGGCGAGTGCGACATGGCGCTGGCGGGCGGCGCCTCCCTGAGCGTCCCGCAGAAGTCCGGCTACCTCTACCAGGAGGAGGGCATCCTCTCGCCCGACGGCCACTGCCGCGCCTTCGACGAGCGCGCGCGCGGGACGGTGAGCGGCAACGGCGTCGGCGTCGTCGTGCTCAAGCGGCTCGAAGACGCCCTGGCCGACGGCGACCACATCCGCGCCGTCATCAAGGGCTCGGCCGTCAATAACGACGGCGCGGCGAAGGTCGGCTACACGGCGCCGGGCGTCGAGGGCCAGGTGCGGGTCATCCGCGCGGCGCAGATGTGCGCCGAGGTGGACGCGCGCACGCTTGGCTACGTCGAGGCGCACGGCACGGGCACGGCGCTCGGCGACCCCGTCGAGGTCGCGGCGCTGACCGAGGCTTTCCGTCAGACGACGGACGACAAGAACTTCTGCGCGCTCGGCTCGGTCAAGACCAACATCGGCCACCTCGACACGGCGGCGGGCGTCGCCGGGCTCATCAAGACCGTGCTCGCGCTCGAACACGAAGAGATTCCGCCGAGCATCAACTTCGAGCGGCCGAACCCGCGCATCGACTTCGACGCGAGCCCCTTCTACGTCAACGCGAAGCTTGCGCGTTGGGAGCGTAACGGCATGCCGCGCCGCGCGGGCGTCAGCTCCTTCGGGCTCGGCGGCACCAACGCGCACGTCGTCCTCGAAGAGGCTCCCGCGCCCGCGCCCGCCGTCGCGTCGCGCGCGTGGCAGTTGCTCACGCTCTCGGCGCGCACCGACGCCGCGCTCGACTCGCTCAGGGCGCGCACGGCCGAGCATCTGCGACAGCATTCCGAACTGAACTTCGCCGACGCGGCTTACACTTTGAAGGTCGGGCGTCGCGGCTTGGAGCAGCGGCTTGCGCTCGTCTGCCGCACGGGCGAGGAGGCCGCGACGGCGCTCGCGGCCGGAGACGTTTGGAAGGGCAGCGCCGGGCGCAACGAGCGCCGGGCCGCCTTCATGTTCCCCGGCGGCGGCGCGCAGTACGCGAACATGGGCGCCGACCTCTACCGCC
>CAXTSK010000597.1:0-328 GCA_964246655.1 uncultured Pyrinomonadaceae bacterium | reverse complement strand
GTGGACGAGTGCGCGGCACTGCTCGGGGCGTCGCTCGGCTTCGACCTGCGCGCCGTGCTCTACACGGGGAAGGAGGCTGCGGAGGAGTCCGCGCGCAGGCTGCGGCAGACTTCGTTCGCGCTGCCGGCGCTCTTCGTCACGGAGTACGCGCTGGCGAAACTCCTCATGTCCTGGGGCATCAGGCCGCGCGCCTTCATCGGCCACAGCCTCGGCGAGTACGTCGCGGCGTGCCTCGCCGGAGTCTTCACGCTCGAAGACGCGCTCGCGCTCGTCGTCCTGCGCGGGCGACTCTTCGAGCGCCTGCCGGCGGGCCGCATGCTCGGCGTCT
>CAXTSK010000596.1:682-3537 GCA_964246655.1 uncultured Pyrinomonadaceae bacterium | reverse complement strand
CTCCGCACCGACGACGGCGGCGCGAGCTGGGTGCAGCAGGAGAGCAACACGCGCCAGCACCTCTACGCCCTCTTCTTCGACAAGAAGGTCGGCTTCGCGGTCGGCGGCGACGGCCTCGTGCTCCGCTACGAGCGGTAAGGGAGATTGGGCCGCGGCCCTTGCGTTAAAAGTTTTGAGCAACGGGGGGCGCCGGGAGGGCATCCGAATGGGTAGCATAGCAATTACCCGCAAGGCCGCGGGGGAACGCGGCCGGAGGTAATATGGACGGTTCTCCTGTGGTTTTACGCCCGGCGTCAGACGAAGCGCCGGGCGTTTTTTTATCCGGGTTTTATCTAAGTTTTTATCCGAGCCGGCGCAGCTCAGAGATGCTTGCGAGGTGGTGGTCGTCGTGCTCGGCCGTGAAGTAGGCCATGTCGATGACGCGCATCTGCTTCTGAAGGCGCGGGTGGAGCGAGGAGGCCGCGACCTCCTCTTCGGTCAGCGCTTCGAGCCGCCGGACGAAGCCGAGACGCGCGGCGCGGAAGGCGGCGAGTATCTCTTCGAGGCGCGCTTCGTTGTGGCCGGCCTCCTCCGTCTTGCGGTTCTTCATGTCGGCCGCGCGCAGCACTTCGAGACCGCGCGCGTAGTCTTCGAGCCGTCCCTCGTGCAACTCGTCCAAATCGAGGAGGTGGCCCGCCTGCTCCTGCATTGACCAGAGCCCGCCGGGCTTCGCCGTCAGCTCCTCGCGCGTGAGGCCGCGCGTCAACTCTTCGAGCCGCGCGGGCGTGCCGCGCAACCTCTCGACGACGCAGGGGAAGACGCCGACCGGCAGGTTGAACTCGAACTCCCTCTCGACCCAACGCATCTTCTTAATCACGGCATACCTCCTCATAAAAAATAGACAGTAGACAGTAGCCGGTAGGAAAACAAGTTCGGCGGGCGCCGGGTCTTGAGCCCGTAACGCCCGCCGATATCTTCCTACCGTCTACCGTCTACTGTCTGCCGTCCACTGTTCTTATTCGACCTTCTTGATGCTCTTGACCAACTGTCCGTACTCCGCCGCGTACTTTTGGAGCCCCTCGGCCGTGCCGAAGGAGAGGATGATGACGGGCTTCTTCGCCGCGAGCAGGTCGGCGCTGAAGATGATGTCCTCTCCCTCGATTTGGCCGGAGCCCCTGACGGCCGCGTACGGCATGCCGTTGTGCGTGCCCTCCTTCGGGTCGCCGTCGAGCTTCAGGTTCTTGATCTGCTTGCCCAACTCCTCGCCGAGCGCCTCGGCCGCGGCCTCGAAGTCGTTTTCCTTGGTGACCCAGAGGACGATGCTGATGCCGCCGTCGGCCGGCGAGGCGGTGATCTGCTCGCCGTCGGGCTCGGCCTTCCAACCGGCCGGCCGGGGGAAGGTGCTTGCGCCGGGTGGGGGCGTGGAGGTCGTGCCTTCGGCCTGCGCGGCGGCGGGGTTCGCGGCGTTGACGTTTCTCGCGGCGGGGAAGGCGGCGAGGAGAGCACCGGCCAGGGCCGTGCCCAGTAAAAGGTTTCTGAGTCTCAAAGTCTAATCCTCCGGGATTGGTTGAAGGTGGAATGTTCGGATCAGAGAAAGAGGAGCCGCGAAGTGCCGCGGCTCCTCGAAGGCTCATAAATCTTAAACCGGCGCGCCGGAAAAGGCTAGCGTCACGTTTCAGTTCGCGGCGCGTTGCGGCCTCGCCTCCGCCTTCGCGTCGAGCACAGAGCGCGCGACGGCCAGCGTGGCGAACGAGCGTGGCGCCTCGCCCTCGAAGCTGCGCGCGAGGTCGGCCGCGCGTTGCAGCTCCTCGCGCGCGAGCTTCGTGAAGATGTCGGTGAGGTCGAACGACTGGACGGTGTTGCTCGACGCCATCGTCATGTTCTTCGACTGGAAGCGCGTGCTGATGCGGCCGTCCTCGCCCGTGAACTCCCTGGCGGCGTTCGCGGCCTTCACCACTTCGAGCATCACCTCCCACGTCCGCGCGCGGTCGAGGTCGTAGAGCTGCGTGGCGATGGCGACCAGCGCGCTCACGCGCTCGCGCGAGGCCGCGTCGATGCGCTCCTTCGCCTCGGTCAAAGCCTCGTCCAGCACCTCGACGGCGCGGCCCGGCTCGTTCTTCGAAAGCAGGCGCGCGGCCTCCGTCAGAACCCATGCGCGCTGGATGCTCGTCAGCGTATTGCCGCGCGCGATGCGCAAAGCCTCGGCCGCGTTCTTCTCGTTGACGGCCTCGCGCGCCGCGTCCATGTCGATGAAGGCGCGCAAGCGTTGGCGCGTGTCCGTGTCCTCGATCTTGCCTAAGAACTCTTCGACGCGCGGATCCTTCTGTCGCATGGCGTCGAAGACGGCGTCCACGTAGACGGCGTCGCGGTCGTCGGCCGTCTTGGCGCGGTCGAGGCGCCCGAGCGTGTCGCCGACGCGGTCGCGGTTCGGGTCTTCGGGGACGAGTCCGCGCGTGAGCGCGTTGTTGCCCGCGCCGCGTATCCCGTCGGGCGTGTCGGGCGCGAGCGAAGCCTGCTTGGCGCGCAGCGCCGCAGACATGTCCGGCGCATACTGGTCGAAGAGCGGCAGCAGCCGCGCGATGACCATGTACCAGCCGGCGCGGCCCGCCGACGTTCGATCCTGGTCAGGCGTCGGCGTCGGGCGCAGAAGTATCGAAGCGGCTGCGCGGAAGTAGGCGGCGCGGAGCGGCGGCGGAACGTCGCCCGGCGGCTGGGGCTGACCCGGCCCGTTCCCCCACGAGTTCGCGTTCGACCCGGCGTTGGCCGAGAAGACCATGTAGAGCGTCGGCGAGAAGAGGTAGGACGCGAGCAGCGAAACGGTGTTCGCGTCGGACGCGGGGTTCGACGCCGCGCGGCCGACCAGCGCCGCGTAGCGC
>CAXTSK010000596.1:0-672 GCA_964246655.1 uncultured Pyrinomonadaceae bacterium | reverse complement strand
GTGGGGGGGGGGGGGGGGGGGGGGGCGCGCGCCCGCGCGCCCCCCGCGCGCGGGGGGGGGGGGGGGCCCCGCCTGCGTGTTCCTCGCGCGCAGGCGCGTCAGGAACTCAAGCCCGGGCGGCGTGACCGCGCCGAGCGCGGGGTCTGCGAACTGCATCGCGCGCTCCACGTCGCCGTCCTGCAAGAGTTGTATGGCGAGGCGCAGGCGCTTGGCGACGGCGGGCGGCGTGTCCATCGGGTCGGGCCGCTGCTGCTCCGTCTGTTGTTCGCCGCGTGAGTCGGTCGGGCGCTCGTTGGAGGTGGCGGCCGACTCCAACTCTTTCTTGCGCGCCTCGTCAAAAACTCTTCGCCGAGCGCGCGGTCGCGCTTCGCGGCGAGGCGGAGGACTTCCGTGCGCAGGCTCGGCCCGAGCTGGATGGAGGCGTAGCCGCGCTCGCGCTGTTGGCGGGCGCGGTCTTCGGCGACGCGGCGGTCGGCGTCGGCGTCGGCCGTCTCGGCCTCGTCCCAGGCGCGTCGGAAGAGCGTGAGCGCCTTCTCGCGCTCCGTGTCCCAGAGGGCGTCGGCCGAGCGCGCCTGCACGCGCGCGCGCAGGGCGGGGTCGCGGAACGTGCGCGCGTCGTCGGCGCGCGTGGAGACGAGCGAGATGGCCGTGGTGCGCCTCAGCTCGGCCCGG
>CAXTSK010000595.1:0-3569 GCA_964246655.1 uncultured Pyrinomonadaceae bacterium | reverse complement strand
CCAGCCGGGAGAGTTGTCGCGCATCGTGGGGCTGTTCAGCGCGCGTGGGTTCAACATCGAGACGCTGTCGGTCGGCGCGACGCTCGACCCGGAGTGGTCGCGCGTGACGGTGGTGACGAGCGGCGACGACCGCACGGTCGAGCAGATCGTCAAGCAGTGCGAGCGGCTCGCGCGCGTGCGCGAGGTGCTCGACGTGACGAGCCAGCCGCACGTCGAGCGCGAGATGGCCTTGATCAACGTCTCGGCCACGCCGGGCGCGGCGCGGCAGGAGGTCTTGAGTCTGGTCTCGGTCTTCCGCGCGAAGGTCGTGGACATCTCGCACACGCGCATGCTCATCGAGGCTTCGGGCAACCGCGAGAAGGTGGACGCCTTCATCGAGATGCTCCGCCCCCTCGGCATCAACGACATCACGCGCACCGGCTACATCGCCATCAACCGCGTGTCGAATGAAGACAGTCGGCAGTAGGCAGTCGGCAGTAGGCAGTCGGCTCCGCCCGAAGGACAACGCCGCGCTTAACCTAACCGTCAATTGCTGGAAAATCTCTTAACTGCCTACTGCCATCTGCCTACTGCCTACTAATCTGAAAGGAATTGAAATGAAGGTTTATTACGACAGTGATGCGAACGTGGGGGCGCTGCGCGAGCGGCGCGTCGCGGTCATCGGGTACGGGAGCCAGGGGTTCGCGCAGTCGAACAACCTGAAGGACTCGGGCGTGGACGTGACCGTGGGCCTCAAGGCCGACAGCCCTTCGCGCGCGAAGGCCGAAGGCGCGGGGCTCAAAGTCCTGCCGGTCGCGCAGGCGGCGGCCGAGGCCGACATCGTGATGATGCTCGTGCCCGACGAGCAGGCCGCGGACGTGTACGCGCGCGAGGTGGCCGAGTCGATGACGCCCGGCAAGTACCTCTCCTTCTCGCACGGCTTCTCGATCCACTACGGCTTCATCAAGCCGCCCGAGGACGTGAACGTCTTCATGGTCGCGCCCAAAGGCCCCGGCCACCTCGTCCGCTCCGAGTACGCGCGCGGCGCGGGCGTGCCCTGCCTGTTGGCAATCAATCAAGACCCTTCGGGCGACACGCGCCAGCTCGGCCTCGCCTACGCCTCGGCCCTCGGCGGCGGCCGCGCGGGGGTCATCGAAACGTCCTTTCGTGAGGAGACCGAGACCGACCTCTTCGGCGAGCAGGCCGTCCTGTGCGGCGGCCTGACGGCGCTCATCAAGGCGGGCTTCGAGACTTTGACCGAGGCGGGCTACGCGCCCGAGATGGCCTACTTCGAGTGCCTGCACGAGATGAAGCTCATCGTCGATCTCCTGTACGAGGGCGGCATCAGCGAGATGCGCTACTCCATCTCGAACACGGCGCAGTACGGCGACATGACGCGCGGCCCCATCGTCGTCAACGACGAGACGAAGCGGCGCATGCGCCACCTCCTCGCCGAGATACAGTCGGGCGCCTTCGCCCGCGAGTGGATGCGCGAGAACCGCAACGGCAAGCCGCGCTTCCGCAGCCTCGAAAGCCAGTCCGAAGACCACCCCATCGAGCAGGTCGGCCGCCAGCTCCGCGAGATGATGCCATGGCTCAGCGGCGGGCGTTTGGTGGATAAAGCAAAGAACTAAAGCAGTAGGCAGTAGTAGGCAATAGGCTCCGCTATTCTAGGGAGCCTATTGCCTACTGAGGGTTTTTCTACTGGCTACTGGCTACTGGCTACTTTTTTTATGAGCGACAACTTCAGAAGCAGAACCGTCACACACGGGGTTGAGCGGACGCCGAACCGCGCGATGCTGCGGGCGGTCGGCTTTAACGACGAAGACTTCGAGAAGCCGATTGTCGGCGTGGCGAACGGCTATAGCACTATCACGCCGTGCAACGCGGGGCTGAACGTGCTCGCGGAGCGCGCGGTCGAGGCTCTGTCGGCCGCGGGCACGATGCCGCAGACCTTCGGCACCATCACCATCAGCGACGGCATCTCGATGGGGACGGAGGGGATGAAGTACTCGCTCGTCTCGCGCGAGGTCATCGCCGACTCCATCGAGACGGTCTGCCAGGGGCAGAGCCTCGACGGCGTCGTCGCCATCGGCGGGTGCGACAAGAACATGCCGGGCGCCATGATCGCCATCGCGCGGATGAACATCCCTTCGGTCTTCGTCTACGGCGGCACGATCAAGGCGGGAAACTTTCGCGGCGAAGACCTGACGGTCGTCAGCGCGTTCGAGGCGGTCGGGAGTTTCTGCGCCGGAAAGATGAAGGAGTCCGACCTGCTCGAAGTCGAGCGGCGCGCGTGCCCCGGGGCGGGCTCGTGCGGCGGGATGTACACGGCCAACACGATGTCTTCGGCCATCGAGGCGATGGGGTTAAGCCTGCCTTACTCTTCGACGATGGCCGCCGAGGACGGGGAGAAGGCCGAGAGCGCCGCGCGCTCCGCGGAAGTGTTGGCGGAAGCCGTGCGGCGGCAAATCTTGCCGCGCGATATCCTGACGCGCAAAGCTTTCGAGAACGCGATTACAGTCGTGATGGCCGTGGGCGGCTCGACCAACGCGGTGCTTCATCTCTTAGCCATCGCGCACGCGGCCGAGGTGCCGCTCGCGCTCGAAGACTTCGAGGCGATACGCGAGCGCACGCCCGTGCTCTGTGACCTGAAGCCTTCGGGCCGCTACGTCGCGACCGACCTGCACGACGCGGGCGGCGTGCCGCAGGTGATGAAGATGCTTTTGGTCAACGGTCTCTTGCACGGCGACGCGTTGACGGTGTCGGGGCAGACAATCGCGGAAGTCCTCGCCGACGTGCCCGACACGCCGCGCCGAGACCAGGACGTGATACGACCCTTCGAGCGGCCCGTCTATGCGGACGGGCATCTGGCCGTGCTCAAAGGTAACCTCGCGCCCGAGGGCTCGGTCGCCAAGATCAGCGGCGTGAAGACGCGGCAGTTGACCGGCCCGGCGCGCGTGTTCGATTCCGAAGAGGCGTGCCTCGCCGCGATCCTGAACGGTTCGATAAAACCCGGCGACGTGCTCGTCATACGCTACGAGGGGCCGCGCGGCGGGCCGGGCATGCGCGAGATGCTTGCGCCGACTTCGGCCATCATCGGCGCGGGCCTCGGCGACGCGGTCGCGCTCATCACCGACGGGCGCTTCTCCGGCGGCACCTACGGCATGGTCGTCGGCCACGTCGCGCCCGAGGCGGCCGTGGGCGGCCCGCTCGCGCTCGTCGAGGAGGGGGACTCGATTACGGTTGACGCCGAGGCGCGTCTGCTCAGCCTCAACGTCCCCGAGGATGAGATTGCCCGGCGTCGTGCCGTCTGGACTCCGCCCCCCGCGCGCCACACGCGCGGCGTGCTCGCGAAGTACGCGCGCCTCGTCTCTTCGAGCAGTTTGGGGGCTGTGACGGATTTGGACAGTAGGCGGTAGGCAGATGGCAGTAGGCAGTGTATCCCCGAAGGGGATACAGATAATAGCCGGGGGCAGAGCGAGCGAAGCGAGCGCCGCCCCCGGAACGTGGCGATAAAACATTCCGAGCCAGGAAGGGTCGCGCCCGGTGGGGCGAGGGGGGCCCAGAGGCGGGGGGGGATTGGCGGG
>CAXTSK010000594.1:0-3576 GCA_964246655.1 uncultured Pyrinomonadaceae bacterium | reverse complement strand
CGCCTGCTTGAGGGGCTGCTCTACGGCGTCTCGGCCACAGACCCTCTGACCTTCGTCCTCGTCGCCGCGCTCCTGCTCGCGGTCGCCCTCGTGGCCTGCCTCGTCCCGGCGCGGCGCGCGACGAAGGTCGATCCGATGGTTGCTCTCAGATATGAATGAGGTAAAGCCATGACGACTCTGCTTCAGGACGTTCGTTACGGGCTGCGCGTGCTGGCGCGCAAGCCGGGGTTCACGCTGGTGGCGGTGTTGACGCTGGCGTTAGGCATCGGCGCGAACACGGCCATCTTCTCCGTCGTCAACGCGGTGCTGCTGCGGCCCTTCGCTTACCGTGAGCCGGAGCGCCTCGTCGGCGTGTGGGAGCATCCCCCGGGGATGGAGCGCAACGAAGCGGCAGCGGGCAACTTCTTCGACTGGCAGCGGCAGGCGCAGTCGTTCGAGCAGCTGTCGATGCTCTCCTTCTGGAGCGCGAACCTGACGGGTCAGGACTCGCCCGAGCTTCTTCAAGGCTTCCTCACCACGCCGAACCTCTTCGAGATGCTCGGCGTGCGGCCCGAGCGCGGGCGCACGTTCACGCAAGATGAGACGCAGCCCGGCAAGGACACGGTCGTCGTCTTAAGTCACGAGCTGTGGCAGCGCCGCTTCGGCGGGCGCGAGGACATCGTCGGCCAGGCGCTACAGATTAACGGGCGGACGCGCACCGTCATCGGCATCATGCCGCCGGGCTTCCAGATTCACAGGCGCGTGGAGCTTTGGGGGCCGCTCGCGCTCGACGCCAACTCCGCGCAGAACCGGCGCGCGCACTACCTCATTGCCTTCGGCCGCCTCAAGGACGGCGTGAGCATCGACCAGGCGCGGGCCGAGATGAACAACATCGCCGGCCGCCTCGCGGACGAACACCCCGACACGAACGCGCGCAACGTCGTGCTCATCCCCTTACGCGAGCAGACGGTCGCGAGGATACGGCCCGCGATGCTCGCGCTGCTCGTCGCGGTCGGGCTCGTGTTGCTCATCGCCTGCGCCAACGTCGCCAACCTCACGCTCGCGCGCGCGGCCGCGAGGCAGAAGGAGGTCGCCGTCCGCGTCGCGCTCGGCGCAAGTCGCTGGCGGCTCGTGCGGCAGCTTTTGACGGAGAGCGTGCTGCTCTCCCTGGCGGGCGGCGCGGCCGGGCTCGTGCTCGCGCTGTGGGGCGTGGAACTCCTCAGCCGCAGCGTGCCGGAGGAGGCGCTCTACGCGATGCCGCAGGTCGGCGAGATACGCATCGACACCATGGTGCTCGGCTTCACACTGCTGCTGTCGGTCTTGACGGGCCTGCTGTTCGGGCTCGCGCCCGCGCTTTCGGTGACGCGCCGCGCGCTCGGCGAGTCGCTTAAGGAAGGGAGCCGCGGCGCGGGCGGCGAAGGGGGCCGCGGCCGCGTGCGGGGTCTGCTCGTCGTCTCGGAGGTGGCGCTGTCGGTCGTGCTGCTCGTCGGTGCGGGGCTGCTCATTAAGACGGTTGTGCGCCTGCTCGACGTGAGCACGGGCTTCGACACTTCGAACGTGCTGACGATGCGCGTGACGCTCCCTTCGGCGCGCTACAGGGAGAACGAGAAGGTCACGTCCTTCTTCGAGCGCGCGGCCGAGCGCCTGCGCGCCACACCCGGCGTCGTCTCGGCGGGCGTCGTCAGCCAGTTGCCTCTGGGCGGGAGCAACACGGGCACCGTCTTCGTCGTCGAGGGGCGCGAGCCCTCTGCGCCGGGGCAGGGCATCAGCGCAGACTACCGCGTGGTCGATGAGGACTACTTCCGCACGCTCAACATCCCCTTGCTTTCGGGTCGCGGCTTCACGGTTGACGACCGCGCCGAACGCCCCGGCTCCGTCCTCGTCAGCGAGTCGGGCGCGCGCCGCTGGTTCGGCGGCGAAGACCCTATCGGCAAACGCATACGCGACGACTCGCCCGACTCGCCCTGGTTCACGGTCGTCGGCGTCGTCGGCGACGTGCGCCACTGGGGTTTGAACGAGGAGCCGCGGCCGACGATGTACTACACCTTCCGGCAGAACCCCGAGAACTCGATGGTGCTGGCTATACGCACCGCGTCAGACCCCAAGTCATTCGTGCAAGCGGCGCGTCAGGCCGTGCTCGACGTGGACAAGGATCAGCCCGTCCACGAGGTGAAGACACTCGCAGAGGCCGCGAACGACACGATCATCCTTCAGCGCTGGACGAGCATGTTGCTCGGCATCTTCTCGTCGGTGGCGATGCTTTTGGCGGCCGTCGGCATCTACGGCGTGCAGGCATACAACGTGACGCAGCGCACGCACGAGATCGGCATCCGCGTCGCGCGCGGCGCGCAGGGCCGCGCCCTACTGCGGCTCGTCGTCCGGCCGGGTCTCGCGCTCGGGCTCGCGGGCGTGGGGGTGGGACTGCTGGCCGCGCTCGGCCTGGCGCGCCTGCTCTCAAGTTTGCTCTACGGCGTCGGCGCCAACGACCCCGCGACCTTCGCCGCCGCCGCCCTCCTCGTCGCGGCCGTCGCGCTCCTCGCCTCCTACGTCCCCGCACGCAAGGCGACGAAGGTCGATCCGATGGTTGCTCTCAGGTACGAGTAAGCGATAAGGGGAGAAATTATGAGAACGCTTTGGAAGGACGTGAAGTACGGGGCGCGGGCTTTGTGGAAGAGCCCGGGGTTTACGGCGGTTGCGGTGCTGGCGGTCGCCTTAGGCGTGGGCGCGAACACGGCCATCTTCTCGGTCGTCAACACGGTCTTGCTGCGCGCGCTCCCCTACGAGAACTCGGAGCGTTTGGTGGCGCTCTACACGGGTCGCGGTCCCAACGCGCCGGGCGGGCCGCTCTCGTACCCCGACCTGCTCGACTACCGCGCGCAGGCGCAGTCGTTGGAGTACGTCGCGGGTTATCAGGGCGTCGGCACCGTGATGAGCCTCGGCCAGGGCGACGAGCCGGAGCGCGTGCGCGGCACCGAGGTGATGGCCGACCTCTTCCCCCTGCTGGGCGTGCGTCCCGCGCGCGGCCGCGTCTTCACGCGTGAAGAAGATGTTGAGGGCGGCCCCAACGTCATCGTCATCAGCGACGGGCTGTGGCGGCGGCGCTTCGGCTCCGACCCGAACGTCGTCGGGCGCGAGGTGAAGATGGGACTCACGGGGCGCGCCGCGACGGTCGTCGGCGTGATGCCGCCCGGCTTCAAGTTCCCGCCCGACGAACAGGACGCGCTCGACTACTACACGCCCTTCGTCGCGCAGAACGCGAAGCCGAACGCCGACTCGATGCAGAACCGCGGCGCGGTCTTCATCACGACGGTGGCGAAGCTGAAGGATGGCGCGACGGCCGAGCAGGCGTTGACCGAGGTCGAGACCATCGCGAACCGCATCGCGACGGAGTATCCCGACAAGAGCGCGAACCGGCGCGCGCGCGTCGTGCGGCTGCATGAAGACCTCGTCGGGCAGGTGCGCCCGGCGCTGCTCGTGCTGCTCGGCGCGGTGGGCTTAGTGTTGTTGATAGCGTGCGCGAACGTCGCCAACCTGCTCCTGGCGCGCGCCGCCGCGCGCGGCAGGGACCTCGCCGTGCGCACCGCCTGGGGCGCGGCG
>CAXTSK010000593.1:0-3579 GCA_964246655.1 uncultured Pyrinomonadaceae bacterium | reverse complement strand
AGGCTCAGGGGGCGCATGTCCGTCCAGACCTCTTCGATGTAGGCGAGGCATTCGGCCTTTGTCCCCGACTTCCCCGCGTCGTTCCACCCGAGCGCGTTCTCGCGGTCGGCCGGCCAGATCGAGTACTGCTCCTCGTGGTTGACGACCACCTTGTAGATCGTCGTATCTTCCCTCTCATCCTGTGACACTTTACGTTTCCTCCGTTCGGGCTGTGAACTCTTTGTGGCTTGGAAAGCACTCGCGGCTTTCCATTTTGATGTGAACCAACACACGCGTCAACAGAGCGGCCGTCTCAAGGCGTCGAGGCGTTCCGATAAGTGAGGCGTCCCACCCTTTGACTAAGTCTTCGGAGATTTCACGCCGCCGCCAGCCGACTTGACCTGCGCGGCCACGCGGTCTCGGTTCGCCTTGTAGGCGTTCACGTTCGGGTCATGCGTCCGCACGCCGAGCGGGTACGCGTTCTCGTAGTTGGGGAGCGCCAGCTCCAAACGCCCGGCGCGCTCGTAGGCTTCGCCGAGGCTGTCGTAGACGTTGGCCGAGTCGGGGTGGCGCTCGACGTTGAGCTTGAAGGCGGCGACGGCCTCTTCCAGGCTCCCCTGCCCCAAAGCCTGGTAGCCGACCTGATTCAACAGCGCCTCCGGCGGCGGCACCGTGAAGCCGAGCCGCTCCGACAGCTTGCGGTAGTGCTCCTCGACGCCCTTGAGGCCGCCCGCGACTACGTTCGTGTTGGGGTCGATGGGATACAGCCAGCCGTCAAAGACCTTCCGCAGCCCGGCGTAGTAGCTGCGCAGCACGGCCGAGAAGTGATCCTCGTCCTCGAACCTCACGGCCTCCCAGACGAAGCCCTTGACCTGCTGCCGACCGAGCACGTCGCGGAACTGACCGAAGGCGGAGCCGATGCCGCCCGACTCGGCTGCGAGCGAGACGAAGAGCGTCCGGTTCAGCTCCCTGCGCGTCTCGAAGAACTCTTTGGCGCGGCCGACCAGGAGGAAGTTGTCCCACTGGAGCGCGGGGCTGGCGGCGATGTAGGCGTTGAAGAGTTCGGGGCGCGTGACGAGCGTGTGGACGGCGAAGAGGCCGCCGAGCGAGTGGCCTGCGAACATGCGGTACGGCTGCGTGCGATACTTCGACTCGACGAACGGTATCAACTCGGTCTCGACGAACTTGAGGAACTTGTCGGCGCCGCCGCTCGTCGGCCAGCAGAGGCTCGGGTTGTTGGGGAGTTGTTCGACGTGCGTCGGCGTGAGGTCGCGCGTGCGGTCGGTGTTAGCGATGCCGACGACGATCATCTCCGGCATGCGCGCGTTGCTCGCGAGGAAGGCGACCGTGGCGCCGGCCTGCTCGATGTGCGTCTCGGCGTCTGTCATGTGGAGGACGGGGAAGCGTTCATTGCCCCGCGCGTAGCCCGGCAGCGTGCGGACGAAGATGACGCGCTCCTCGCCGAGCACGCGTGACTTGATGACGAGCCGCTCGGGCGCCTCGTACGGCGGCGCAGGGTGCGCGCTCGCGCGTGTCCCCGTGAGCAGCGCGGCGAGAAGTGTGAGCAGCGCGACGTTGAAGACGTTGACGCGGCGCGCGCTCCGGGCTCGCTTCGCGGCGTGAGAAGGTGTCGGTGCCATCGGTCTCTCCAAAATCTTAAACTTTGCCGCGCGCGTGCCGGTGTGCTAAAGTCGGCCGCATCCTTACCAGCAGACGGCCACAGCCGGCCCCGGTGCGGCGGACGTAGACAGGTTTGGCGGGTGGGCTCAAACGGAACTTAGCCCTTCGCACTTTCTCTCGCCTTTGCGCTCCTAACGCTTCACGCCAGTCCGTATGATTTACAAGGTGTTTGCCTTCGTCTTGATACTTTCGGGCGCGGCCGTCGCGCTCGCGCAGACGAGCCCTGCCGGGGCGTCGTCTCAACAGGCGGCCGCCGCAACCCGCGTCGCGCTGCCGCCCGAGAAGGCACAGCCCGCGCGCCTCGCGCCTTGAACACGCCCCTGTGATTGATGGTCGGATAGACGAAGGTGAGTGGCAAGACGCCCTCGTGCTGAAGGACTTTTACCAGACGCAGCCGGGCGACAACATCCCGCCGAGCAGGCCGACGGAAGTCCTGCTGGGTTACGACGCGACGCACCTCTACCTCGCCTTCCGCGCCCACGACGAGCCGGACAAAGTGCGCGCGACCATCGCCCGCCGCGACGACATCTTCAGCGACGACTACGTGGGCGTCTACCTCGACACGCACAACGACCGGCGCAAGGCGTACGCGCTCTACTTCAACCCGCTCGGCGTGCAGGCCGACAGCATCTACACCGAGGGGACGGGTGAAGACTTCAGCGTGGACGTGGTGATGACCTCCAAGGGACTCGTCACGCCCAACGGCTACACGGTCGAGGTCGCCATCCCCTTCAAGTCCCTGCGCTACGAGACGGGGCCGGGCAAACTCTGGGGCTTGCACGCGATCCGCGCCATCCAGCGTTTCAACAACGAGCAGGACTCTTGGATGCCCATCTCGCGCGACGACTCGGGCTACCTCACACAGGGCGGGCACCTCGCCGGGATCGAGCAGACGTGGGCCGGGCGCTCCGTCGAGATCATCCCGACGCTGACGTTCGCGGAGACCGGACGCCGTGTGCGCACCGTCCCGCCGGCTGTGCTCGACGCCGACCCTCTGCACCGCGAGCCGGGCCGCTTCGTCAACGAGCCTTTGAAGGTTGACCCCGGGGTGACGGCGCGACTCGCCGTCGCGCCCTCCGTCACGCTCGACTTCACCGTCAACCCCGACTTCGCGCAGGTCGAGGCCGACGCCCTCGTGGTGACGGCCAACCAGCGCTTCCCCATCTTCTTCGAAGAGAAGCGCCCCTTCTTCCTCGAAGGCATCGACATCTTCCAGACGCCGATCACGGCCGTCCACACGCGCACGATTGTCGACCCGGACGCGGCGGCCAAGCTGACGGGCAAGCGTGGCCGGAACACTTTCGGCATCCTCGTGGCTTCGGACAAGGCGCCCGGCAACTTCACGGAGGACGACCGGACTGAGATTCGCGAGAACACGGAGCGCTTCCTCGCCGACCGGCTGCGCCCGCCGTCCGAGCGACTTGGCTTCCTCTTCGACAATCGCGTGCGCCTGCTCGGCCGCAACGCGAGCGTCGGCGTGCTGCGCCTGAAGCGCGACGTGGGCTCGGAGAACAGCCTCGGCCTCAACGCCACCACTTACAACTTCGTAGACCTGCACAACTACCTCGGCGGCTTCGACGGGCGCTTCCGCCTCGACCCGCAGACCGTCTTCAACTTCCAGGTGCTCGCCACGCACACCCGCGCCTTCTTCTTCGACCCCGAGCTTAACCGCACCGACTACCGCACGGGCAACGGGTTCGGCTACTACTTCGACTACACCAAGTCCGCGCGCCCCTTCGGCCGCAACGCCCAAGGCGTCGGGGTCACCCGCCCCAACCCCGCCCAGGTGGGCGAGCACCCCGGAGCCAAGGCCCTGCCCAAGAGCAAGGCCAAGAAGGCGGCCAAGCCCAAGAGCCCTAAGGCCAAGCCAGCCAAGCCCCCCCAGGCCGCCGATGCCACGGGTGCGGCCAAGCCCACCAC
>CAXTSK010000592.1:503-3583 GCA_964246655.1 uncultured Pyrinomonadaceae bacterium | reverse complement strand
GCTTCCGCGGCGGCGCGGGCGCGGAAGCCGCACGCTGCTCGGCGAGCGCGGCCTCCTCCGAGTTAATCACGATGCCCGAGAGCGCGAGCCGCCCCTTCTTAATGTCCGGCACCTCGACGTACTGGCTGGCCGAGCCCGTCCGCTCGGACGCCGCGTCGCGCACGGCTACGCGCAACTGGTAGCCGCCCGGCTTCTTCGTCGGGACGGCGATGTTGTAGATCAGCCCCTCCGTTTGAATCTGCTTGTAGGATGCCTCCGACGCCGTCACCGTCTGCGTCACGTTGGCCTCGTTGACGACGAGCCCCTTCGTGCCGAAGGTCAGCGCGACCACGTCGAGGACCGCCTTGTAGCCGCCGTCGGGTTGCCGCCTGAAGGTGAGGTCGCTACCGTCGATGTGTATGAACGAGCGGATGAACGCGCCCTCCTTCACGTCGCGGCCGAAGAACGAGGTGAGGCGCAGAGAGACGCCGCCCGCCGGGAAGGGCGAGACGAGCGCGGCGCGGAGCTGCTGCGCGCGCGTGGTCGGCACGGTGGCCGGCGTCAAGCTCTTCCCCGTGAAGCCGAAGAAACCCTGCCGCGTCCGCACTCTCAAACCCGGCCGCGTGACGTTGAGCTTCAGCTTGTGGTAATGCATGCGCCCCGTCGAGGGGTCGAACGTTCCCTCCTCGGGGCGGTAGCCGATGAGGTAGTAACCCTTCTGGTCTTCGAGCGCGCGGCGGACGCCGCCGCCGATGTCGTTCGAGTTGACGTAGGCGACGCCGCCCGTCTCCTCGGCCAGCTTGCGCAAGCCCGCCTGCGAGTTGAACAGCTCGCGGCTGCGCGACGTGACGAGTTGGGACATCTGCTCGATGGTCGGCGCGCCGGTCGCGCTGGCGTCGAAGACGTTGAGGGTCTGGAGGCCGCGCGTGTCCACGGTGTAGATGATGACGGAGGCGCGGTTCGCGCTCTCGATGACGCGGTTGAGGCCCGCCAGAATGCGCCCCGAGTCATCCTCGGGCGGGGGCACGGGGATGCCGTCCGAGAGCAGCACGAGCGACTTGCGACCGGGCAGATCGCTCAGCGCGCCGACGACGGCGTCCAGCGCGTTGAGGGTGCCGATGCTGAACCGCTCGCCGCGCTGCGTTAAGTAGTCGCGCTCGATGTCCCTCTGTTCGAACCCCGACGACGTGCCGAGGGCCGACCGCGGGTCGAAGTCCGGCGCCTCGAAGGGGCGGATGTTGTTATGGCCGAACTGCGGCTGCCAGCGCAGGTTCTTGATGGCGGCGTTGAGCAGGCGCTTGTCGTTGGTGAACTGTTGCAGGGCGCCGCTGCCGCCGCTGGCGGGCAGGATGGCGACGAAGTCCCCGGGCTGCATCTGCTCGTCCACGAACTTCTTGATGGCGTTGCGCGCGTAGTGGACGCTCTCCCAGGACATCTCCAGGTCGTTGAAGACGAAGGCGACGGTGCGTCTGACATCCTCGGAACGCAGGCGCGCGGGCGGGGGCGCCGTCGCGTTCGACTTGTCCGCGGCCTTGGGCGCGGGCGTCGGCGTCGCGTCGGGGACATTCTGAACGTAGGAGAAGTTCGTGATCTTCTGCGGCTTGCCGTCGGCGAGGATTTCGAACTCCTCGGGCTTGAGGTCGGTGACCTGCCGCCCCTTCTTGTCCGTCACGACGGCGTCGATCTGCACGAGGTTCGAGGTGATGCGCACCACGTCGTCCTCGTCATGCTCCACGGTGCGGGGCACGCCCGGCGGCACGATCTGAATCGACCCCGGCGACGGCGCGGGGCCGGACGGCAGGTTCTTCAACCAGTCGGGCACGTCCTGCACCGGCGCGGGCGTCGGCGTCGGTTGGGCTGGCGGCGGAGACTGTTGCGGCTGCTGACGCGCGGCCGCGGGCGCTTGCAGGAGTAACGACGTAAGAAGGATCGTGAGCAGTTGTGTGAGCGTTCTCCTCATCTCGACACCTCGGAAGAATGCGAATAAGAATCAGGGAGGGGGCTGCCCGGCAGATCGAAGGGGACGCCGGACACTGTTATCACGGCGCAAATTATATAACCAGCCGCGCCCGAACGCGACTGACGCCCATTTGACTCAACGCGCGGCGTCGCGGGCGCAGCGGAAGCCGAGGTTGTCGAGCCCTGTGTCGGGCGTGGCGTGGCTGCGCGCGGCGACGCGGTAGTTGCTGCAAAAGTTCTCGGCGCACATCCACGAGCCGCCGCGGATGACGCGCTCCTCGCCCGCGGACGGCCCCGCCGGGTTCTCGCGCGGCGACGAAGCGTAGAACGCTTCCGCGTACCAGTCCCCGCACCACTCCCAAACGTTCCCCGCCACGTCGTAGAGCCCGTAGCCGTTCGCCGCGAAGCTCCCGACGGGCGCGCGGCCACGGAACCCGTCCTCGCCCGTGTCGCGCGCGGGGAACTCTCCCTGCCACCAGTTCGCCACGGGCTTCCCCTTCGGCCTCAACTCGTCGCCCCACGCGTAGCGCTTGCCCGAAAGCCCGCCGCGCGCCGCGTACTCCCACTCGGCCTCCGTCGGCAGGCGCTTCCCCGCCCAACGCGCGTACTCCGAAGCGTCGCGCCAGGAGACCTGACAGACCGGCTCGCTCGGCGCGGCCTCAGATGCCGGGCCTTCCGGGTGACGCCAGTCCGCGCCGTCAACCCTCTTCCAGTCACCCGTCGCGCGGTCGAAGACGCCCGACCAGCCGAACTGCTCCGCGTCGGTCTTATAACCAGTGGCCGCAACGAACTTCGCGAACTCCCCGACCGTCACCTCGCGCGCATCCATCCAGAAGCTTTTGACGTTGGCCTCGTGCGCCGGCGACTCGTCCGGCATCTCGTCGTCCGAGCCCATGCGGAACGTCCCGCCTTTCACGAGCACCATCCCGTCGCGCTCAACCCGCGAATGCGAAGACGCAGACTCCTCCCTCTGGCAGCCCTGCGCGGCGACGAGCGCGAGCGCGCACGCCAGCAAGCAGAAGATGCCGCCGACCTTGTACTTTTGCTCTATCATCGGTAATCAGGTCAGTACCGCCCGCGGGTGAGGGGGGGGCGTTGTTTAAAGGGGGTTGCGGTAGGGCCAAGCCCCCCCCCCACACCGC
>CAXTSK010000592.1:0-493 GCA_964246655.1 uncultured Pyrinomonadaceae bacterium | reverse complement strand
CTTTTCAACCCCGGGGGGCCCCACCCCCCCCCCCCACCCCGCTACCGCGGGCGGTACTGACCGCTATCTTTTCCGAACGTCGTAGGCCAGTCTTCGGACTCGACGTGCTCGCGCCGCATGATCTCCTCGGCGCGTCGGACGAGCGCGGGGTATCGCGTCGCCACGTCGCGCGTCTCTCCAACATCAGTCTTCAAATCATAAAGCTCGACCGCGCCGTTCATTCCTTTCCGCACGGCCTTCCAACTCCCCACGCGCACGGCCTGCGCGAAACCGCCTTCGTGGAACTCCCAATAGAGAAACTCTCTTCGGGGTGCGCTGCCGCCGAGCAGGAGCGGCAGCAGAGAGACGCCGTCGGTCGCCGTGGGCGCGCGCACGCCCGCGAGCGAGGCGGCTGTCGGCATGAGGTCGCAGAGCGTCACCGGGAACGCGCTCGACGCCCCCGCGCGGCGATCGACCGCGGCTACGACTACATCGCCATCTGCGACCACACCCC
>CAXTSK010000591.1:0-3587 GCA_964246655.1 uncultured Pyrinomonadaceae bacterium | reverse complement strand
GGCGCGCCAGCACGCGCGCGAGCCGCCAGCCGTGCCTCTGGTACTGCGCCAGTATCTCCTGAAATTTTTTGAGCCGGCTCATACTTTTAAAGTTCTCGATTTGTCACCGCCCGCCCCCGTTCGTTTACAATCGTCCTTGCGTGTTACCACACGACGCCGGCGGGGACAAGCCCCGGCCTCACGCGGCGCGCCGAGAGGAGAATCAGCGGACTTGTCCGTCGAAGAGTTTGCCGAGAGAGAGAAAGCCTGCGCGCGCGGCGTGGAGAGTTCGTCCTTCCACGCCGCGCTCGGCCGCGCGCTGGCGCGAAGGAGCCTGAGCCTCGAAACATTCTGCCCGGCCGGCGACACGCTGACGCGGCGCGTGCTCGAAGAGTACGGCGCGATGTTCGTCGCGGAGGGCGTGGCGCTCCCCGACGCCTGCGTGCTTGAGAGCGAGGAGGCGGTCGAGCGCTTCCAGCGCGAGGCGGGCTGGCGCGCCGAAGTCATCGACGGCACCGTCGTCGAGTTGCAGCCCCCGGCGATGGACGCGCTCATGGGCGCGCGCGAGGAGGCGGCCCACTCGGGCCTGCTCGTCACGCCGCGCGGCGGGAGCGAGGCCGGGCGGCGCAGCTTCGCGGACTCCCTGAGACTCTGGCGCTCGCGCTGCGACCCGGCGCTCGAACACTGGTGCGCCGAGGGTCGTCTCGACGGCGCGGAGGCCGAGCGTTTGCGCGGACTCCCTCTGCGCGAGCAGGCGTCGGCGGTGCTTGAGCTTGAGCGGGGCGGCATCTTCTTCAGCAAGTGTTTCGACAAGAGCATCCTCCAATCGGTGGCCGCGCCCGGCGCCTCGCAACACCTCGCCATGCTCGCCTTCGACGTGACGGAGTTTCAGGACGCGCGCGTCGGCGCCCTGCTCGCGCGCCACGGCTGGTTCCAGACGGTCTTAAGCGACCTGCCCCACTTCACCTACCTCGGCCTCGACGAGCGCGAGCTGCCCGCGCGCGGCCTGCGCCGCGTCGAGTCCGCCGGCCAGACCTTCTGGGTGCCGGACATGGGAGAGCAGTAGGCGGTAGGCAGATGGCAGTAGGCAGTGAGCCCCGGAGGGGCGGCATGTCTATAGTTCCTGCGTCTGGATAGAACCCCGAGCCCCTTAAGGGGTGACATGCACATGCCGCTCCTCCGGAGCTTGGGAGATTTAATAACCGCCTTGAGCTATAAACATCCCGCCCCTTCGGGGCTCAACTCTAACTGCCTACTGCCATCTGCCTACTGCCTACTCTTGCTTTTTCATTCCGTTTGTGAGAAAGACTTGTGGCCGTCTAAGAGTCCGTTTGACTCCGGAAAATTCCATCCCTGAAAGTTGAGCCCCGGCCGCGCCGGGTCGTGATAAGGAGAGAGAGATGATCGGATGTCCTTCCTGCGGTGCCGAGAACGTCGAGGGGACGCGCTTCTGCGTGAAGTGCGGCACGACGCTCCCGGCTTCCCCCCAACCTGAGTCCTGGCGCCAGAGCGGCGACCTCGGGCAGCAGCAGACACAAGACTACCAGTCGAGCGGATACTCCGCCCCGCAGACGCCGCCCTCCGCGTACCCGGGCTACCCGCAGCAGGACTCTCTGTCGTCCTACCAGCAGCAGGCCGGCGACTGGATGGCGCAGGGCGCGAACAAGAAGATGGCGGCCGGCATCTGCGGCATCCTCTTGGGCGGCTTCGGCGTCCACAAGTTCATCCTCGGCTACAACACCGAGGGCATCATCATGCTCGCCGCGTGGGTCATCGGCATGTTCCTGACCTGCGGCATCGCCTCCATCGCGGTCGGCATCGTCGGCCTCATCGAGGGGATCATCTACCTCACCAAGTCCGACGAGGAGTTCGTCAGGACGTATGTCCAAGGCAAGAAGGCGTGGTTCTAAGGAGCCCGCGGGCGGTGCGACCGTGTCGGGGCTGAGTCGAGAGAGTTTGAAGACCGGCCTGACGGGTGTCGCGCTCCTGGCGTCGCTGGCGTTGGCGCGCGGGCTCGCTTCGGCGAGCCCCGCGGCCGGCCGGCTGGCGGGGCCGGAGCTGCCCGGGGTCTGCCGCTCGCGCGTGCTGTTCGGGGTCAACTGCCCCGGCTGCGGGATGACGCGCAGTGTTCTGCTCACGCTCGGCGGCGACCTGCGCGGCGCGCTCGACGTGAACCCCGCGGGCCCTGTCCTCGTCGTCGCCCTGATCCTGATCGCCGTTCAACTCATCCTCGCGTCGCGCCCGACCGAAGGGAGCATTCCTGGGATGCGTCGGCTCCTGCCGTGGGCTTCCGTCTACGGAGTTGTCGTGGCTTCCGTGATGTTGATTCAGTGGGCGGGGGGCTTCGGGCACGCGTAGGCGGCGCCCGTCCCGCGCCTTCTCGTCCTCTTCCGGCCGCGGAAAAAATCTTGCGCGCCGCGGCAGAAGTGCTAAACTCTCCACTCGCCCGCCCGCGTCGGATGGCGGGCGAATGTTTCTCCCTACAACTGTCCCAGTCAGGTTTCACCCGTGGCGCTCGGCCGCGGCCCCTCTTCTTCTCTCTGCTGCCCCGCGTCGAGAAGTGAGAAAAGTGCGCGCCGTCCGCAGCGACCCTGCTTTCCCGAACGAGAGGGTCAGGAGATGGACACCCCCCAGATTATCGCGGGCCGTTTTCGCGTCGAGTGCGAGATCGGCCGGGGCGGCATGGGCACGGTCTACCGCGCCTCCCACCTGGGGCTCGAACGCCCCGTCGCAATTAAAATCCTGAAACAGGAGTTCGCCGCGCACCCCGAGATCGCCGACCGCTTCATGCGCGAGGCGCGGACGATGGCGCGGCTCAAGCACCCGCGCGGCGCGATGATCTTCGACGCCGGGCACCTGGCCGACGGCCGACCCTTCATCGTCATGGAGTACGTCGAGGGCTCGACGCTGGCCGAGACGCTCGCGCGCGAGGGTCAGTTCGAACCCGAGCGCGCCGTCAAGGTCGCATCCGAAATCTGCGACGTGCTGAGCGAGGCGCACGCGCTGGGGATCGTCCACCGCGACCTCAAGCCCTCGAACATCATCCTCAACGAGCGCGGCGTCTGCGTGCTGGACTTCGGCATCGCGAAGGTCTTGCAGGACTCGACCGAGGTGACGCGGACGCACGCGACGACCGAGTCCGGCCTCATCATCGGCACGCCGCGCTACATGTCGCCCGAGCAGTGCCTCGGCCACCGCGTCGGCCCCGCGACAGACCTCTACAGCGTCGGCGTGCTGCTCTACGAGATGCTGGCCGGGCGTCCGCCCTTCGTCGATCAACTCTCCTCGGTCGTGCTCGTCAAGCAGGCGACGGCGCAGCCGACGGCCCTGCTCTCGCTCCGTCCCGACCTCCCTCGTGCATTAGCTCACGCCGTCCACACCCTGCTCGCGAAGAACCCCGCGCAGAGACCCGCGTCCGCGGCCGAGGCGTGCCGCATGGTCGAGCAATCGGTCGAGCGCGCGCGACGCATCAACGTCCCCGTGGGCGTCGAGGCCGAGCCGTTCGCCGGAACTATTGTCGCGCTCGACTCGGGCCGCTACACGTTCACGCGCGTCCTCACGCTCTTCGCGGTGTTCGCGATGCTGGTCACGGTCGCGGTCGCTTGGAC
>CAXTSK010000590.1:0-3589 GCA_964246655.1 uncultured Pyrinomonadaceae bacterium | reverse complement strand
TTCGTCGGCCGTGCGCTTCGTGGGTACGGCGAAGGGCTTAGAGAATCGGCTCGTGCCGCAAGCAGGCTTCGAGCTTTCGCTCATTGAATCGGCGGGGCTGGTGAACATGGGGCTGTCGGCGCGTCTGCGCGGGCTGGCCGTCCTGCCGAAGAGTTTTGTCGGGGCGCGGCGGCTCATCCGGAGTTTCGGCCCCGACATCGTGGTCGGCGCGGGCGGTTACGTCTCGGGGCCGGTGTTGTTGACGGCGGCGCTGATGCGCGTCCCGACGCTCGTCATGGAGTCGAATGCGGTGCCGGGGTTTACGAATCGCAGGCTCGCGCGCTTCGTGGACGCGGCGGCCGTCTCATTCGAGGCGGCGCTGCCCTACTTCGGCGGCAAGGGCGTTGTGACCGGCAACCCCATCCGCCGCGAGTTCTTTGAAGTCCCGGCGAAGAGGCGCGACCCGGCGCGCTTCTCCCTGCTTATCTTCGGCGGCTCGCAGGGTTCGCGCGCCGTCAACGAGGCGGTCGTTGCCGCGCTCCCGCAACTTTCGACGCGGCGCGACGTGCTCCGCATCACGCACCAGACGGGCAAGCTCGACTTCGAGAAGGTGCGCGAAGGGTACGCGGCCGCCGGCTGGGCGGAAGCCGCCGACGTGCGCGAGTACATCGACGACATGATGTCGGCCTTCGGCGCGGCCGACCTCATCGTCTCCCGCGCGGGCGCGACGACGAGCTTCGAGCTGATGGCGGCGGGCAAGGCCGCGCTGATGGTTCCGCTGCCCGGCCAGCTCGAACAGCGACGCAACGCCGAGGTGATGCAGGAGGCGGACGCGGCCCGCATGATCTTGCAGTCGGAACTTTCGGGCGAACGCCTCGCCCGCGAGATAGGCGAGCTGATTGAAAACCCCGACCGCGTCACACGCATGGAACAGGCCGCGCGCGCGCTCGCACGCGGCGACGCTGCCGCCGCGACGTTCGACTTGATGGAGAAGTTGATAAGCAGAAGGAAGTAGTCAGTTCGAGCTTATGTTCAGAAGAATCCAACACGTCCACTTCGTCGGCGTCGGCGGCATAGGCATGTCCGGCATCGCGGAGGTTCTGCTGAACATGGGCTTCCGCGTGTCGGGCTCCGACATGCGCCGCTCGGACGTGACGGCGCGGCTCGAACAGTTGGGCGCGAAGATTTACGAGGGGCACGCGGCGGAGCATGTCTCAGGCGCGCACGTCGTCGTCCGCTCGACCGCGGTGCGCGGCGACAACCCCGAGGTGCTGGAGGCGAGGCGGCGCTCCATTCCCGTCATCCCGCGCGCGGAGATGCTCGGCGAGTTGATGCGACTCAAGCCGCACACGGTTGCCGTCGCGGGCTCGCACGGGAAGACGACGACCACGTCGATGATCGCGACCGTCTTCGCCAACGCGGGTCTCGACCCGACGGTCGTCGTCGGCGGCGTCGTCGGCGCGATGGGCTCGAACGCGCGGCTCGGCAAGAGTGACCTGATGGTGGTCGAGGCCGACGAGAGCGACCGCTCGTTCCTGATGCTCTCGCCGACCTTCGCCGTCGTCACCAACATCGACCGCGAGCACATGGACTCGTACGCGGACATGGACGACGTGCGGAAGTCTTTCGCAGACTTCGTCAACAAGGTGCCTTTCTACGGCGCGTCCGTCCTCTGTCTCGACGACCCGCACGTGCAGGCGGTCATCCCCGAGGTCGTCCGCCGCCGCATCACCTACGGGCTCTCGGCGCAGGCCGACATCGCCGCGCGCGAGGTGCGCTACGACAAGCAGTTCGGCTCGGTCTACCAGGTGCGCCTGATGGGCGAGCCGGTCGGCGAAGTGAGTCTGCGCGTGCCGGGCTTGCACAACATCTACAATTCGCTGGCGGCCATCGCCATCGGGCTGGAGTTGGAAGTGCCTTTCGCGACCATCTCGAAGGCGCTCTCGGAGTTCGCAGGCGTCAACCGGCGCTTCCAGTTCAAGGGCGAGACCGGGGGCGTCATCGTCGTGGACGACTACGGCCACCACCCGACGGAGATCCGCGCGACGCTCGTCGCGGCGAAGCTCGGCTCGGCCGGGCGACGGATGGTCGTGCTTTTCCAGCCGCACCGCTACTCGCGGACGCAGGACTTGATGGACGAGTTCGCGCGCTCGTTCAACAACGCCGACGTTCTGATGGTGACCGACGTTTACGCCGCGAGCGAGCAGCCCATCGAGGGCGTGAGCGGCGAGGCTTTGGTCGAGGCCGTCCGCCGCTTCGGCCACAAGGACGCGCGCTACGTCGGCTCGGTCGAGGAGGCGACGCAGGCCCTGCTCGAAGAGGCGCACGAGAACGACATGGTCATCACGCTCGGCGCCGGCAACGTCTATCGCGCGGGCGAGAATCTGGTGGAGCTTTTGCAGGAGCGCGGCGGGAAGTCGGAGGAGGCAACGGCACAGTGACATCTTTTGCCGCCGCCGCGCATGTGGAAGTGATGAGTGAAGAGCGAGACACGTCCGACGTAACAGAGCGTGACGCACGGCTCGAAGAGATCGCGCGCCGAGCGGGCGTGCGCGCCGAGCGCGGTCGGCGCTTCGCGGAGTTGACGAGCTTAAGAGTCGGCGGGTCGATAGATTGGCTGCTCATCCCCGAGACCGAAGAACAGGCCGCCGCGGTCGTCGGAGCCCTGGAAGAGTCGGGCGTCGAGTGGCGCGTGCTCGGCGCGGGCAGCAACGTGCTGGCCGACGACCGCGAGCACCGCTACGTCGTCGTCTCGACACGCGAAGTGAAGGGCAAGGCCGAGTTTGAAGGCGAGCGCGTCTCCGTCAGCGCGGGCTTCTCGCTCCCGCGCCTGTGCGTCGAGGCCGCGCGGCAAGGGCTCTCCGGCATTGAAGGTCTGGGCGGCATCCCCGGCACCGTCGGCGGCGCGCTCTGGATGAACGCGGGTGCGTACGACCACGAGATAGGCCAGGTCGTCGAGTCTGTCCGCGTCGCACGCAGCGGCAGGATTGTCGAAGTGCCCGGCAGCGAAGTGAAGTGGGACTATCGTCACACTTCGTTCAAAGAAGGAGAACTGCTCCTCGGCTGCACGCTCAAACTTCAAGCCGACGAGCCCGAGAAGATTAAGGGGCGGATGGAAGAGGCCAAGCAGAAACGCTTCGCCACGCAGCCGCACGGCGCGCGCTCGGCCGGCTGCTTCTTCAAGAACCCGCCGGGCTCGGGCCTCAGCACCGGCAAGATGATCGACGAGATGGGGATGAAGGGCGCGAAGAAGGGAGGCGCCGTCGTCTCGCCCGTCCACGCCAACTTCATCGTCACCGAGGGCGAGGGCGCGCAGGCCCGCGACGCCTACGCGCTCGCCGAAGAGATACGCGAGCGCTTCCGCCGCGAGCACGGGATAGAGCTGGAGTACGAAGTCGAGCTATGGGGGGCAGAGCCGAACACGTCACAGACGGAGGGGGCCGCGGAGGCGTTCGTCGGGACGAAGGGCGCGGCCGACCGCGCGGGGGAGAAGCAGTGAGAGAGCAGGTCGTCACACCGCGCGCCGGGCGCGTCGGCGCGAAGGGGCGCGGCGCCGTCTCCGTGCAGCCGCCGAACACGCCCCGCGCGCGACCGGACGCGTCGATCGCAC
>CAXTSK010000589.1:0-3593 GCA_964246655.1 uncultured Pyrinomonadaceae bacterium | reverse complement strand
GGCTTGGGCGTGCGCGCCTTACGTCATGCACCTCCTGAGCGGGCGCGGGGGCGCGGGGGCGCAACAGCTTTCGGCCGAGGACGCGCGCCACGCGCGGCTGGCGGCGCGGCGGACGTGGCGCTTCTTCGAGGCGTTCGTCACCGCCGAGGACAACTGGCTCCCGCCCGACAACTTTCAGGAAGACCCGAAGCCCGTCGTCGCACACCGCACCTCGCCGACCAACGTGGGACTGCTGCTGCTCGCGACGGTCGCCGCGCACGACCTCGGCTACGTCGGCACGCTCGAACTCGTCGAGCGTCTTGAGTTGACCCTCGACACTCTTCGACGGTTGCCGAAGTTCCGCGGTCACCTCTTCAACTGGTACGACACGCGCACGCTTGAGGCTCTGGAGCCCCGCTACATTTCGACGGTGGACAGCGGCAACCTCGCGGGCCACCTGCTCGCGCTCAGGCAGGCGTGCATCGAGTTGCCGGAGCGACCCCTCTTCGGCGCGCACACGCTCGCGGGGCTGGCCGACACGGTCGCGTTGCTCCGGCAGGAGGTGGAGCTGGCGGGCACCGCGCGGAAGCGCACGGAGGTCGTCACCACCGGACACCTGCGCGAGGAGGTCGCGGCCTGCGCCGAACTGGTGGCGGTCGAGCCGCCGGAAAGCTTGAGCGGGTGGGAGACGCTGCTCAACTCTCTGCACAAGCACGCGACGGCCGCCGAAGACATGCTCGCCGCCCTCGGCCACGAGCACGGGACGGACGACCTTCTGGAACTCAACTTCTGGACTGCCGCACTGCTGCGGCAGTTGAAAGAACTCTCGCGCGACCTGCGAAACTTCGCGCCGTCCCTCTACCCGGACGACGCCGTGCTGCCGCGCCTGAGCCGCATGGCGCGAGCCAGCGAAGAACTTTTCGAGGCGACGGACTTCAAATTCCTCTTCGACGAAGAGCGCGAGGTCTTCCACATCGGCTTCAACGTCGCAGTGGGGCGGGCCGACAATTCTTTCTACGACCTTCTGGCCTCGGAGGCGCGGCTCGCGAGCTTCCTCGCCATCGCGAAGGGGGACGTGCCGCAGGAGCACTGGTTCCGCCTCGGCCGCCAGTTGACGCCCGTGGACGGCGGGCGCGCGCTCATCTCCTGGACGGCGTCGATGTTCGAGTACCTGATGCCTCTGCTCGTCATGCGCGACTACGACGGGACGCTCCTCGCCGAGACGTACCGCGGGGTCGTCGGCAGGCAGATCGAGTACGGCGCCGAGCGACACGTCCCGTGGGGCATCTCGGAGGCGGCCTACAACGCGCGCGACCTGCACCTCAACTACCAGTACGGCCCGTTCGGCATCCCGGGCCTCGGCCTCAAGCGCGGCCTCTCGGAAGACCTCGTCGTCGCGCCGTACGCGACCATGCTCGCGGCGCTCGTCGAGCCGCAGGCCGCCTTCGAGAACCTGCGCCGCCTCGAACGCGAAGGCGCGCTCGCGCGTTTCGGCTATTACGAGTCAATCGACTACACGCCGGATCGCCTGCCGCAGAACCAGAAGCGTGTCCTCGTCCGCGCCTTCATGGCGCACCACCAGGGCATGAGTCTGGTCGCGCTCGACAACCTGCTTAACCATGACGTGATGCGGCGGCGTTTCCACTCCGAGCCGCTGGTGCAGGCGACGGAGTTGCTGCTGCAAGAGCGCGTGCCGCTCGGCGCGGCTGCGGTGCGCCCGCGCGCCGAAGAGGTGCTTTCGAGTCGCGCCGCGCACGCGCCGAAGGGCGTCGAGACGCGCGTCTACGACACGGCGGAACTCCCGACGCCGCGCACACAGTTGCTCTCCGCCGGCACCTACTCCGTGATGTTGACGACCGCCGGGTCGGGCTTCTCCTCCCGCGGCCAGCTCGCCGTCACGCGCTGGCGCGAAGACGCGACGCGCGACAACTACGGCTCTTTCCTCTACCTGCGAGACGTTCGCGCGGGCACCATCTGGTCGGCCGGCCGCCAGCCCGTGGCGCGCAAGCCGCAGGCTTACGAGGTGACGCTCGCCGAGGACAAGGTTGACTTGAGGCGCAGCGACGGCGGCATCCTGACGCACACGGAGATCATCGTCACGCCCGAGGACGACGCGGAGCTGCGCCGACTCTCTCTCACCAACAACTCGGCGCGCGTGCGTGACATCGAGGTCACGAGCTACGCGGAGGTGGTGCTCGCGCCGCACGCGGCGGACGCGGCGCACCCGGCCTTCAGCAATCTCTTCGTCGAGACCGAGTTCGTCGCGGGCGTAGACGCGCTCGTCGCGCGACGCCGCCCGCGTTCGAGTAAGGACGAGCCGGTCTTCGGCGTCCACGTCGTCGTGACCGACGGCGAGACCGTCGGCGCGACACAGTACGAGACCGACCGCAGCCGCTTCCTCGGCCGCGGCCACAGCACGGCTGACCCCGCGGCTGTCTTCGAGGAGCGCCCGCTCTCGAACACCGTCGGCGCGGTGCTCGACCCGGTCTTCTCTCTACGCCGGCGCGTGCGCCTACAGCCCGGCGAGACCGTGCGGCTGACCTTCACCACGGCCGTCGCCCACAGCCGCGAAGAGGCGCTCGCGCTCGCGGGCAAGTATCACGACCACGCCATCTTCGAGCGCGCGGCACAGCTCGCCTGGACGCAGTCACAGGTCGAGATGCGTCATCACAACATCGACACAGAGGAGGCCCACCTCTTCCAGAGGCTCGCGGGCCGCGTGCTCTACGCCGACCCGTCCCTGCGCCCGCGCCCGCACACGCTCGCCCTCAACACCAAGACGCAGGCGGGGCTTTGGCCGTACGGCATCAGCGGCGACCTGCCCATCGTGCTGGCGCGCGTCGGCACGCAGGAGGATTTGGACGTGGCGCGGCAACTGCTGCGCGCGCACGGCTACCTGCGCCTGAAGGGGCTCGCCATCGACCTCGTGATCCTCAACGACCACCCGACGAGTTACATCCAGACCGTGCAGGAGGAGTTGGACGCGCTCGTCCGTTCGAGCGGCGCGCAGGGGTTGCAGGACAAGCCGGGCGGCGTCTTCATGCGACGCTCAGACCTGATGCCCGACGAAGATAGGATTCTGCTGCACGCGGTCGCGCGGGTCGTCATCGTCGCGGAGCGCGGCACGCTCGAAGAACAGCTCGTGCGACGCGAGACCGAGCCGGAACTGCCGCCCGCCCTGACGCCGCGCCAGCAAGTGCGCCCCAACCTTATCTCTCCGCCGCCCGCGCACGAGCTCGCGTTCTTCAACGGCCTCGGCGGCTTCAGCGAGGGCGGTCGCGAGTACGTCATCACGCTCGGCGAAGGGCAGTGGACGCCCGCGCCCTGGGCGAACGTCGTCGCCAACGAGCATGACTTCGGCTTTCAAGTGACGGAGACGGGCGCGGGCTACACCTGGTCTGCGAACAGCCGCGAGAACCGCCTGACGCCGTGGTCGAACGACGCCGTGAGCGACCCGCCGGGCGAGGTCGTCTACCTTCGCGACGAAGAGACGGGCGAAGTGTGGACGCCGACGCCGCTGCCCGTCCGCGAGCCCGAGCCTTACGTCGTCCGGCACGGGCAGGGCTACACGGTCTTCGAGCACACGAGCCACGGCATCGCGCAGGAGTTGCTGC
>CAXTSK010000588.1:0-3593 GCA_964246655.1 uncultured Pyrinomonadaceae bacterium | reverse complement strand
GGCGGGGGCGGCGCGCGGGGGCGCGTGTGGCGGGCCGGCCCATGGGGCCCCCGCGCCCTCGGGTGGCTCAGCCGCGCGGCGCCTCGTCGTCTTTGTAGGAGAGGCGCGCGTCCCTGTCCCAGATGACGGTGCGCTCGCCGGTGCGCTCGTCGATGAGGATGTAGGCGATCTGGTTGGCGGCGCCCTCGACGACATCCGCGAACTCAACGTCCACGCCCTCGGCACGCAGCGCGTCGTACCCGAAGCGCCCGGCGTAGGCCGTCCGCATCCCGAGCCTTCTCAAGCCCGTCATCGCGCTCGCGGTCTCGCCGCCCGCGCCGCGCTCATGTTCGACCAGACGAACCTTGGTGTCGTAAGCGGGATAATGCGGCACGACGACGAGGTAGTCCACGGCGTTCAGTCCGAAGCCGACGGCGTCGAACTCTCTGGCGGGCGGGGGCTCGAAGGGGAATCGCACGGCGCAGGATTATACACAACAGGCGCGCGGGCCGAAGCCGCCGCAGCCGCGTCGGAGGTTTGCGAGGTGGCGGCGGCTCCGTTAACATCTGTCGCGCTGCGACCCTCCCCGACCGGTCGGCGACGCACCCGGCCGTTCGAAACTTGCGCCTTACGTTTTCGCCCGAGGAACATCCGCATGAGCCCCAAGCAAACCGCACGCGCGCGCCTGTGCGCCCTCCTGCTCGTCTGCCTCTGCGCCGCTTCGCCTAAAGCGCAGCAGCAGCCGTGCCAGCAGCCCGCCGTCTCGGCCGCCGCGCGCGCGCAGAGCATCTTCTCGCCGCGACAGGAGATGGAGCTGGGCGACGTGATCGCCGAGCACGTCCAGCAGGACTACCACCTCCTCTCAGACCCGGAGACGACCGGCTTCCTCCGGCGCATCGGCGAACGCCTGGTCGCACAGCTCCCGCCGTCCGAGATGCGCTACCAGTTCTTCGTCGTAGACCTGCCGGACGCGAACGCCTTCACGATGCCGGGCGGGCGCATCTACGTCACACGCAAGCTCATCGCGTTCGCCGCGAGCGAGGACGAGTTGGCCGGCGTGCTCGCGCACGAGCTGGGTCACGCCGCCTCGGGTCAGCTCGGCGCAGATATGACGCGTCTCTTCCGCGAAGTCCTGGGCGCGACGAGCGTCGGCGACCGCCGCGACATCTTCGAGAAGTACAACCAGATTCTCGACAACGCCGCGCGCAAGCCCGGCGCGTGGAAGCGCGGCGACCGCGAGGAGGAGGGGCAGCAGTACGAGGCCGACCGTATCGGCATCTACGCGATGGCCGCCGCGGGCTACGACCCGCAGGCTTTCGTCTCGATGTGGAACCGCCTGACCGACGTGAAGGGCAAGACCGGCGGCTGGCTCTCCGACCTCTTCGGCACGACCCGGCCCGAGTCGCGCCGCCTGCGCGAGATACTGAAGGGCGTCTCCACACTCCCCGCGCAGTGCGTCGCCGCGCGCTCGGCCGCGACGCCCGAAGAGTTCAAGCGCTGGCAGGCGGCGGTCGTCAGTCTCGCGACCACCGCGAAGCACGAGGAGTCGCTCCACGCGGTTTTGTCGAAGACGAAACTCGACCCGCCCCTGCGCGGCGACATCAACCACCTGCGTTTCAGCCCCGACGGCCGCTACATCCTCTCGCAGGACGACAGCGGCATCGACCTCGTCACGCGCGAGCCGCTCGCGCACTTCCTCCACATCGACGCGCCCGAGGCCAAGCCCGCGCAGTTCACGCCCGACTCGAAGGCGGTCGTCTTCTACAACCGAGACCTGCGCGTCGAGGAGTGGGACGTGGAGGCGAAGAAGATGCGCTCGGCGAAGGAGCTGTACGCGCGCGAGGGCTGCATCCAGACGGCGCTCGCGCCCGACGGAAGGACGCTCGCCTGCCTCGACGGCAAGTTCGCGCTCGCGCTCTACGACGTGGAGAAGGGCGAGCCGTTCTTCACCAAGAAGGATTTCTACAAGACCGATCTCACCGACTTCTGGCGGCTCATCTTCTACCGACTCTTCGCCGACGAGGGGGAGGAGTTCGACTGGGTGAGCATGGCCTTCTCGCCCGACGCGCACTACTTCGCCGCCGGCCAGAGCGCCCTCACCCTCAACGCGCTCGGCACGTCCGACCAGCTCTCGACCGTCGCCCTCGACCTGACGACGCGCGCGCCCGTGCAGCTCAACAACAACATCAAGCGGGTCATCGGCAACCAATTCATCTTCGTCGGCCCCGACCGCATCCTCGGCCTGAACACGCAGGACGGGCGGAAGTCGGGCGTCGTCACCTTCCCCGCCGGGCAGGTGGTCGAGCAGTTCCCCCTCGTCGGCCCCTTCGCGCCCGTCACGCGCGGCGACTACGTCCTCATCTCCGACCTCGTCAACCAGAGTGGCCAGCGCATGTCCGTCCTCGTCTTCGACCTCAAGACGAAGCAGTTCGTCCGCGGGAGCAAGACGCCCGCAGTGGACGTGTACGACCGCTGGACCATCGGCGAGCGCGTCAACGGCGAGCTGGCGCTCTACGAGATGGACGGGAACGAAACGCTCGGCACGGTGAAGCTCCCGCGCAACCCCTTGGGGCGGCTGCGCTCGACGGCCGTCTCGCCCGACTTGAAGTGGCTGGCCGTCTCGGAGCGCAACCGCGGGGCAGTGTGGGATTTGTCGAAGGGGGCACGCCTCTTCCACGTCCGCGGCTTCCGCGCCGCGCACTTCGCGGCCGACAACGGCGTCTACGTCGACTTCCCGAAGTACGAGGAGATCGAGCGCACGGTGGCGCGCCTCGACCTCGTGAGCGGGCGGGCGTTCGAGCACCGCAAGGTCGGCGACGCGCCCGTCTGGCAGCGCGGCGTCTACTCCGTCCTACGTAAGCCCATCAAGAAGGACGGCGGGCTCGACGCAAACGTCACGCTCTCCGTGAGCGACGCGGTGATGGGCGCGCCCTTCTGGTCGCGCGACTTTCCGAAGGAGGCGCCGCGCGTCTTCGTGGATGAGTACGCCGGCACGATGGTCTTCTCCTGGAACGTCAAGTCCGACCACGCGAAGGCGGAGATCAAGGCCGACCCGAAGTTGAAGGAGCGCTTGGCGGCGATGGGCGAGAAGGAGGGCGACTACTTCATCCAGACCGTCGAGGCGAAGACGGGCAAGCCGGTCTCGACTCTGCTCGTCGAGACGGGCAAGGGCTCGTTCCGCATCGACGACATGTTCGCCGCGGGCGACTGGCTCGTTGTCTCCGACACGTCGAAGCGCGTGCTCCTCTACTCGCTCGCGACGGGCGAGCAGAAGGGCAAGTTCTTCGGCCGCGCGCCCGCCGTCTCGAAGGCCGCGGGGCTCCTCTCGGTCGAGACCGAGCGCGGCCAGCTCACCCTCTTCGACCTCTCGACGGGCGAGCGCCGCGACCGCTTCGACTTCTCCGCCCCCGTCTCGCTCGCGCACTTCTCCGACGACGGCAAGCGCCTCCTGGTCCTCACCGCCGACCAGACGGTTTACGTGCTCGACCTCACGGCGAAGGTCAGCCAGCAGTAAAAGGCCGAAGGCTGAGCCCCTCCGGGGCTCACACGTTTCCGCTGGCTAAGAGCCTATCCTAAAACTATGAGGCGGTAGAGTTGCAGCGCAAAGGCGAAGT
>CAXTSK010000587.1:0-3596 GCA_964246655.1 uncultured Pyrinomonadaceae bacterium | reverse complement strand
AAGTGGAGGCGCGCCTCCGCACGCTCGGCCTGACGTACCCTGACGACCTCACCCACGACGCCGTCAGGCGCGCCTTCAGGAACCTTGCACACCTGTACCACCCCGATAAAGTCGGCGGCAGCCAGGAAAAATTCATCGAGCTTCGTGATGCTTATGATTGGCTGATGAAGTACATTGACCGAAGGGGGACCACGCATGAGCGGAAGGTTTAAGAGGCCGGGGTTGCCGCCCCGAGGGTCGCAGCCTCAACTGCCGGGCGGCGGGCGAGAGGGCGAGGCCGCGCCCGAGCGCCCGCAGACTTTCGAGCAGGTCTACGAGAAGTACGAGGCGCAGGCGCAGAAGGCGTCGAAGCTGATCGGCCTCTCGGACGCGACCGGCTCGATGGCCGGCGTGTGGGACGCCACCCGGCGCCACATCACGGAGATGATCAGCCGCATCTCCGAGGTGGGGCGGTTCGAGATCAGGTGGGTCGCCTACAGAGACTACGGCGACGGCAACGGCCTGATTGAGCCTTCGGGCTGGCACGACCAGGCGCAGCCGCTGCTCGACTTCATCAACGCCATCCGCTGCTACGGCGGCGACGACTTTGAGGAGGCCGTCGAGCGCGCCCTGGAGTTTGCGGCCGACGACCCGAAGGCGACGCGCGTCATCCTCATCGGCGACGCCCCGCCTCACCCCGAGCGGGACTACCTCGCGCAGGCTCGGCGCCTCGCCGAGTTACAGCGCCCCGTCTTCAGCTTCGTCGTCGGCCAAGCTTCGGCCACGGCCCGCACGTTCGAGGAAATCTCAAGGCTGACCGGCGGGAAATCGATGCAGTTGACGAGGATGGAAGACCTGCTCGACGTGGTCGTCCTCACCGCGGCCGAGGATATCGGGGGTGAGGTGGCAGTGCGCGTGTACGTGCGTATGGGGGCGCCGGGGCTGAGCGACGACGCCCGACGCTACGCAAGCCTGCTGCTCGGGGAAGGGGGGCAGGATGGTTGACCGCTGGCTGCTCGCCCTCAGATACGTGTACGCGCTGGGGCTCTGCGGCGCCGTCATCATCGCCTTCACGGGCGGGGGAGTCTTCGTGTCGCTGCGCGAGCTGACGGGAGACCGCACCGGCGCTTTGAAGTTTTACGGCATCGTCCACATGCTCGTGCTCCTCGCCTTCGGGCTCAAAGTCGCCAAGCCGAGCAAGCCGGTGGCGGGGGCGAAGATTCAGACCGCCGGCTACCTCCACACGCTGATCGGGTTCGTCGCCGCCCTCCTCGTCTTCAACTCCGACGACTCGAAGTCGCTCTCCACCCTCATGGTGCTGCTCGGCGTCGCCCTCTTCACGAGCATCATCGGCTGGGCCTTCGGGAGCGAGATCGCGGACGCGGGGGGCGGCCCCCCCAGCCGCCACGGCTTCATGGACGAGAAGATGGACGCGGTGGCGGAGGAGTTCGAAGGCTTCGCCGAGGGCGTTCGCACGGTACACGCCGAATACCTTACCGCGCTTAAGGCGACCGTCGCCGAACTGAGACGCGAGGTGGACACGCTGAAGGAGGCGAAGGCTGCCACGGACGACCTCGCCAGCAAGCTCCTGCCCATCTCCGGCTTGAGCGAAGCGCTGCTCAATAACTTGCGCGACCTGGTCTCGAAGAGCAGGGAGGCGCGCGACGGGCTCGGGGAGACGGCCGCCGCCGCGCGCGAGACGGCCAAGTACCTGAGCGAGTCGAGGGTGCTGATCGTACAGTTGGAACGCCTGCTCGACTTCGTGCGCGACAGGCCCGGAGGCACACGCTATGGGGGGAGCTGAGTTCCTCAAGCAGTCGGAGATTTTCGCCTTCCTGGCGGCCTTCTTTCTCATCGCCATCCTCCTTCAGCAGAAGGCGGCGGAGCGCCAGCAGGGGCTGCGCGAGCACCCGCCCATCATCCGCATGTCGGAGGAGGACGAGTCTTTCCGCTTCGAGCTGGGCTCGGCGGAGGTGTCGCCGCGCTTCCGCCGGGCCATCGAAGAGGTCATCGTCCCGAAGCTCAACGAGCAAGGTCGCAAGTGCGGGTGCGACGCCATCGAGGTTGTCGGGCACACCGACGGCGTCCACGTCTCGCAGCGTTTCTCGGAGCTGGATGAGAAGCTGGCCGCATCGTTCGCGGGCGGCAAGATCGAAAGACTCCTGCCGGGCAGCAACATGGACTTGGGGATGCTGCGCGCGCTGGCCGTCATCAAAATCCTCAGGGAGAGCCGGGACGCGGGTCGCCTTAAAGGGGTGACGTACTTCTTCCCGTACTCTGCGGGGCAGATGATTAGGCCCGACCAGCGCCTCGCGGAGGCCGACATCAAGACGCCCGACGGCAGCCGGCGGCGCATCGAAATCCGCCTGCTGAAGGCTTCGGAGAGAAGGGTCGAGGAGGCGGGGCGGTAGTCTCGGGCCTCCGCCCGACGCGTTGTATCCGCCGAGGTGAGTCGATGGAGCAGCAAGAAGAGACGCCCGCCGCGGCGCGGCTGGAGCGCGGGCTCGGGGCGTTGGACGCGGCGACCATCGTCGTCGGGTCGATGATCGGGTCGGGCATCTTCATTACGTCGGCCGAGTCGGCGCGGCTCGTCGGTTCGCCCGGATGGCTCTTGGCGGCGTGGGCGCTGGCGGGCCTGCTGACCATCACAGGGGCGCTCTGCTGCGCGGAACTGGCGGCGATGATGCCGCGGGCGGGCGGGCAGTACGTCTTCCTGCGCGAGGCGTACGGGTCGGCGCTCGGCTTCCTCTTCGGCTGGTCGCTCTTCATCGTCATCCAGACGGGGACGGTCGCGGCCGTGGCCGTGGCGTTTGCGCGCTTCACGGGCGTGCTCGTGCCGTGGGTCTCTGCGAGTAACTACGTCGTGCAGCCCTTCCGTTTGACGGAAGGCTACGCCGTTTCGCTTTCGACCGAGCAGCTCGTGGCCGTCGCGCTCATCCTCCTGCTCACGTTCACGAACACGCTCGGGCTCAAGCTGGGCAAGCTCATCCAGAACACTTTCACCTTCACGAAGACAGCGGCGCTCGCGGGGCTCATCGTCGTGGGGCTGGGTTTCGGTTGGAGCCGCGTGAGCGCGGCCTACACGTCCGACTGGTGGAACCCCTGGGCGAACGGCTGGACGCCGCAGGGCGCGCAGCCGGGGATCGAGGCGGCGGGGGCTCTGGCGTTGGTGATGTTACTCGGGCGTGCGATGACGGGGCCGCTCTTCGCGCAGTCGGCGTGGAACAACGTGACGTTCACGGGGAGCGAGGTGCGCGACCCGGCGCGGAGCCTGCCGCGCGCCTTGCTCGCGGGCTGCGCGGTGGTGGTGGGGCTCTACCTGCTGGCGAACCTCGCGTACGTGGTGACGCTGCCGCTCGGGGTGATGCAGAAGCCCGGCAGCAGCATCGCGACGGCGACCGTCAGCGAGGCGCTCGGGCCGGTCGGCGTGACGCTGATGGCCTTGGCCGTCATGGTCTCGACCTTCGGCTGCAACAACGGGCTGATCCTGGCGGGCGCGCGCGTCACCTACGCGATGGCCTGCGACCGCCTCTTCTTCCGCGGCGGGCGGGCGGGCCCACACCCCCCCCGCGCCGGCCATACGGAGCCGCCGGGGCGAGCCGAGCGGGGGGGGGGGG
>CAXTSK010000586.1:0-3598 GCA_964246655.1 uncultured Pyrinomonadaceae bacterium | reverse complement strand
CCTCTCTTCCGTAGCGCGCGCCGCTTGGGCCGACGCCGCGCACAGGACGCTCCGCTGCCCGCGCTGCGGCGCGGAGGAGCACGTCGTCGGGCAGCGATAAATCGTGGAGACGTTGAACCCCTATGAGTGACTTTTCGGGAAGAGTGGCGCTGGTGACGGGGGCGAACCGTGGCATCGGGTTGGAGGTCGCGCGACAACTGGCGCGCCTCGGCTTCGCCGTTGTGCTCGGGGCTCGGGATGCGGAGAAGGGCGAGAAGGCCGCGGCGTCGATTGCCGTCGAGGGGCTTGAGGTGGTTGCCGCACGCCTGGACGTGACGGAGCGGGAGAGCATCATCACGCTGGGGCTAATGGTCGAAGAGCGGTTCGGCAGGCTGGACGTGCTCGTCAACAACGCGGCGATCCTCTACGACTCATGGCAGCGCGCGGCGAGCGCCGACTTGGAGACCGTGCGCGCGGCCTTCGAGACCAACACGCTCGGCGCGTGGCGCGTGTCGATGGCCTTCATCCCTTTGCTGCGTCGTGGCCGTCAAGGCCGCATCGTCAACGTGTCGAGCGAGTCGGGCTCGCTCGCCGTCATGGGCGGCGGCACGCCTGCCTACAGCGTCTCGAAGGCCGCGCTCAACGCGCTGACGCGGATGCTCGCGGACGAGTTGCGGGGTGACGGCATCCTCGTCAACTCGGTCTGCCCCGGCTGGGTGGCGACCGAGATGGGCGGCCCCGGCGCGCCGCGCACGCCGGAAGAAGGCGCGGCCGGCATCGTGTGGGCGGCGACGCTCCCCGACGGCGGGCCGACCGGCGGCTTCTTCCGCGATGGGCAGCCGCTCGAATGGTAAAGTCAGACCGTGGACATGAACCCCGCGCGGCAGATAGAAGAGCTGTTCTACGACAAGATACCTATCACGCGCGCGCTGGGCGTGAGGGTCGAGGAGTACGACGGGCGGCGTCTGGTGCTGACGGCGCCGCTGCGGGATAACGTCAACCATTTGGGGACGGCCTTCGGCGGGAGCCTCAACGCGCTGGCGGTGCTGAGCGGCTACGGGCTGCTCTGGCTGGAACTGCGCGACACCGAATGCCACCTCGTCATCCGCGACAGTTCCATCTCTTACGACCGGCCCGTGCGCGGAGATATACGCGCCGTCTGCGCCCGCCCCGACGAAGAGGCGTTAGAAGCGTTCAAGCATCAATTTCAACAGAAGGGTCGGGCGCGCATCGTCCTGTCCGCGACCATCGACGATGCGGGCATTACGGCCGTCCGCTTCCGCGGGACGTTCGTCGCCATGCGGTAGCGCGAGGTCGGAGCGTAGATGGACAGGAACGTGCGGCTCTAATCGAGGGACGCGCCGAGCAGACGGCGCAGCTCTTCGACGCGCGCTTCGGGCGCGCCGTAGCGAGCGCGGTAGTCCTCGACGCTGCGGCGGATGGTTTCGAGCGCGGCCTCGCGGTCGTACATGTCCGCGATCTCGACGCGGCGGGGCGATTCCTGCGGCAGCTGCTTGTAAGTAAGAAAGTAGTGCTGCAAGCGTTCGACCAACCCCTTCGGCGCCTTCGAGAGGTCGTCGATGTGGCCGTAGGCCACGTCGTTCTCAAGCACGGCGATGATCTTGTCGTCGGCCTCGTCGCCGTCAACCATGCGCAGGCCGCCGATGGGCACGGCGCGGACGAGGAAGTTGGCATGCGCGGCCGGCCGCTCGGTCAGCACGCAGATGTCCATCGGGTCGCCATCGCCGCGGATGACTCCCGCGCGACCCAGCGTCTCGCGGCACAGCTCGCCCACGCGGTCGCCGCAGAAGGTCTGCGGGATGAAGCCGTAGAGCGTCGGCGGGAACGAAGAGAAGCGCTGCGGTCTATCCACGCGCAGGTGGCCCGAAGCCTTGTCCAGCTCGTATTTGACGGCGTCGGTCGGCACGATCTCGACGTAGACGTTGACGACCTCCGGCGCCTCGTCGCCCGGCGGGATGCCGTGCCACGGGTGCGCCTGAAACATCAGCCCGAGCAAACGTTCGAGCCCCTTCTCGTCTTCCGGCATTACGCTTCGACTCCTCCGTTCCGATGCGCGCGCCGCGCGTTGCCACGCCGGACGCCCATGATAAAATCTCTCCCGCTGCGCCTCGCTTGTTTCGCGAATTATGTGCGCGCCGGGTCTGAACTGTCCACGCGCCGCGGGAGTTTCAAGCCCGAGCTTCTTCATTAAATTTCATGTCCGCCACGACGACCACGACGACGACGCTGAACGAATCCGCGCGCACGCGCGCCGTGTCGGTGCGCTGGCTCATCAGCGCGCGCGAAGACCTCGTGTGGTTCATCGGGTCGGTCGTGACGAGTTACGCGCTGTTCGCGCTCTACGTGTGGGGCTGGGTGCCCTTAGTGCCGATGGTCGCGGCGTGGGCGATCCTCGTGGACGCGCCGCACGTCTTCGCGACCTTCTCGCGCACCTACTTCGACCGCGAGGAGCGGCGCGCACGGGGCCGTCTCCTGTGGTGGTCGCTCCTCTTCTTCGCCGTCGGGCCTCTGGCCGTCGTCGCCGGCGTCGGATTCCTCTTCTTCTTCCTCGCGGCGCTGTGGGCCTACTACCATCTGGTGAAGCAGCACTACGGCTTCATGGTGCTCTACAAGAAGAAGAACTCAGACCTCTCCCCGGCGGACAACTTCCTCGACCGCGCGTTTCTACTGTTGGCCTTCACCTACCCGTTCGTCTGGTTCGTCGCGCACGACGAGGAGGCGTTGAAGCGCGTGCCCGCGAGTCTGCACGGCTGGCTCGGGATGTTGGAGTCGGCGCTGCTCGCGCTGACAATTGCCGCGGCGGTCGCGTGGGTGGGGAGGCAGGTGCAGCGCGTCTTTTCAGGTCTGCCGCTCGACGTGCCGAAGTACCTTCTGCTCGCGGCCGCGATACCGATGCACTGGGTCGTGCTGCTGACGCCGATGCCGCACAAGCCCATCGCCATCGTCGCGATGCTGACCATCTATCACAACCTTCAGTACCACCGGCTCGTCTGGTTTCACAACCGCAAGTACACGCGCGACGAAGGGTGCAGAGAGCGTCACGGCGCGGCCGAGTTCATCAGCCGCAGGCTTCTCAACTACGTCGTGCTCGGCGTCCTCTTCGGCGTCTGGTACCAGGTGCCGCGACAGTACGTCAACCACGGCGCCGACAACGGCGCCTTCATGACGCAGCTCGCCTCGGGCTTCCTCTGGGGCTATGCGCTTCTGCACTACTACCTCGACTCCAAAATCTGGCGCGTACGCCGCGACCCCTCAGTCGGCAAGGCGCTCCGGATGGAGTGAGCCGCACGCCGACACCCACGTCTTAACAAAATGAGAAGGGGGGGCGGGGCGCGGCCCCCCCGGCCGGCGCCGGCCCCCCGAGGCGGAGCCCCGGACCATCAGCAATGTGACGCTGCTCTCGACCCGGCGCTCGCGTTTCCCGAAGCCCTGACCCGGCTCCGGCCGTCTACACGGCTGCCGCGGAGACGAGCGGCTCGCCCTTAAACAGCGACGGCTCCGCCACCCGGCGCTCGTGCTCCAGCAGCCATTGCTTGCGCGGCAGGCCGCCGCCGTAGCCCGTGAGGCTGCCGTTGGCCCCGATCACGCGGTGGCACGG
>CAXTSK010000585.1:0-3608 GCA_964246655.1 uncultured Pyrinomonadaceae bacterium | reverse complement strand
CCGAAATCCCTTCGTTGCGGAACACGCGCCCGATCTCGAACACGCCCTCCGCCAGATCGCCGATCAGCAGCCGCTTCAAATGCAGCTCCGTGGCGATCCGCAGATACAGCGGAATATCCAGCGTATTGTGATGCGTGCTGAAGGGCCGCGCCAGCCCGCCGCCGGCGCGGCGCAGGCACCGGCCGCGCAGGCGAAGCCCGCTTCGTCCGCCGTCCTGCCCTTCGAGGCGAAGATGCCCGGAGAGGCCGGTGGCTGGGACGGAGCAGCAATCCTGAGCGCGACCGGGATTGATTCGAGTAGCCGGGTCGGCAAGGCCGTCTCCGCCAGCCCGAAGGAGACGTGGGAGCTCGCTCACCAACTGTCCGTACAGACGGCCGACGAGCTGAAGGCGCTAACCACCCTTGACGACTATTGGGGTGCGATCTTCAAGGCTTCGCTGACCTCTTCGCTGTTCGGCATCGAGCTCACCTTGCTGACGGCCACCTACGCCGACCTTGTCCACTTCGCAGGCATTAGCGACGCCAACGACAAAAAGGGGCCGGAGCGGAAGAGCGCGCTTATCAGTTGGTCCAAGCAACCAGACCCGACGCCAGCGCCCGCCGCGCCCGCCGCCACTCCCGCGCCGCAGGCCGCCCCGCCCGTGAAGGACGCGGCCACCGTGGAGGCCGAGAACATCGCCGCCGTCAACAAGCCGCCGGGCGCGTGGGCACCCGCCTACACCACGCAGAAGACGCACACGGGGCTCACCGTCGAGCAGTACCAGAAGGCGATGGGCACGGGCGACTTCTCGAAGGGCCAGGGCATCGAGTTGCTCAAGTCCGCCAGCTCCTACGGCGGCACGCCGCGCAAGACCATGACGGTCACGATAGAACAGTTATTCAAAATCTTCCCCGACCTGGAGACCGACAGCGCCGCCGACCAGACGGTCAGGGGGAAGGTTGATAATTACTTGACGGCCCTCAACCAAGCTTTCAAGGTGATGATGATTAACACCGTCGAGGCGCAGGCCGCCTACCTCGCCCACGCCTACGTCGAGTCCGACCAGTTCCGCAGGTTCAGCGAGACGACCACCACGGCGCAGCGTTACCTCGACGACCCGAAGCAGGCGAAGCTCGACGAGGGCTATCTTGAGAAGAAGTACATGCTGCCGAGCGAGAAGGCTCTGAAGGAAGACCCGGACGCCAAGAACCCGTACCGGACGACGGTCAACCCGCTGCGGGCCGCGGACTCGAAGCAGGGTTGGGACCAATCCTTCATCGGCCGCGGCCCGCTTCAAGTCACGCACCGCGCCGTCTACGTGCAGGTCATCGCCTTCCTCGACAAGCGCGTGCAGCAGGCGACGGACGAGAAGGACTGGGAGACGGCGCGGCTGGCGCGCGAGGCCGAGGACGCGCTCAAGGCCGACCCGCGCGCGGCCGCCGACCCCAAGTACGCGTTCCTCATCTCCGCGGCCTTCATGCAGATGGCGGGCGGCGTGCGCCGCTCCGCGAAGCTCAAGAACGAGAAGAACCTCATGCCCGACTTCACGGGGAAGGGGCCGGAGAGTTCCTGGATGACCGGCAACCACCTCGAATCGACTGACCCCATTGACAAGCCCGCGCTCAAGGCGGGCGCCTACAAACGCGCCGTGGAAGAGTTCACTAAGGCCGACGCCGCCGTGAAGTAGGCGCGACGCGAAGAGGGATAAAATACCTCGGGCGTCTGCGCCCACCGGTCAACGATGCTCACGCACTCCGGCCACGACCGAAACGCCGAACGGGGCGACAAGAAGCGCGCGCCGACAGGCCCCGCGCCCGCGTCGCCGGAGGCGGGCGCGCATAACCCCCTCTGGCAATCGCTCGCCTTCGGCTCGGGAGTCCTCCAGCGGAAGCTGGCCGTCGGCGCGCCCGGCGACGTTTACGAGCAGGAGGCGGATCGCGTCGCGCAACTTGTGACGAGCGCGCCCGCGCCCGTCGTCCAACGAGCCTGCGGCTGCGGCGGCGGTTGCGGCGCGACGTGCTCCGGCGCGAAGGAGGACGAGTTGCGTGTGCAGACCAAGCGAGCCGACGCGGGCGGGGCCGTCGAGGCGGAGGCGCCGCCGTCGGTCGAGGAGGCTTTGCGCTCGCCGGGCGAGCCGCTCGACGAAGTTACGCGCGGCTTCATGGAAGAGAGACTCGGGCACGACTTCGGCGGCGTCCGCCTGCACTCGGGGGCGAAGGCGGCCGAGTCGGCGCGGGCCGTCAACTCCCTCGCCTACACCGTCGGCCCGGACATCGTCCTGGGCGCCGCCGCGCCCCCCCCCCCCACCGCCCCCGGGCCCCCCCCACACACCCCCCCACCCCACAAATTCCGCAATCCGCAATGGGACGCGTCGCTCGCGCGCCTCAAGTTGGTCAAGGTCTGCAACGACGCGGGCGACGCCGTGCCCGAAGGGTGCGGTCGCGTGCTGCCCGACGGAGGTGAAGGACTGACGGCGCTCGCGCAGTGGGAGATGTTGTTGACGGAGCCGTTGCTCGTCGTCGGCGGGACGCCGGGCGGGCTCTACCGCCTGGTGAAGCAGGGCGCCGCGAAGGGGCGCGCGGTGGACTGGTCGGGCGAGCACTTCGACCTCGTCGTCGTGGACGAGGCTTCGCAGATGGGACTAGCCGAGGCTTTGACGGCCGCGGCCTTCCTGCGCGCCGACGGGCAGTTCATCGCCGTCGGCGACCACCGGCAGATGCCGCCCATCCTCGCGCACGCGTGGGACGCCGAAGCGCGCCGCGACCTCAAACGCTCACGCGTCTTCCTCTCCGTCTTCGAGTACCTGCAAGAACTCGGCTTCCCGCGCGTCGCGCTCGACCGCTCCTTCCGCATCCCCGAGGAGGTCGCGGACTTCCTCCGCCGGCACGTCTACGCCGCCGACGGCATCGACTTCCGCTCTGCCAACCGCACGCGCCTCGCAGAGTGTGAAGGCTTGGACGAAGAGTGGCTGTGCGCCGCGCTCGCCCCCGAGCACGCGCTGGTCGTCGTCGAGCACGACGAGGAGGGCTCGCAGCAGTCGAACGAGTTCGAGGCCGCGCTCGTCGAAAGCATCGCGCGCGCCGCGACGGAAGGTTTGCAGCTCGACGCGCGCACAGGGATCGGCGTCGTCGTCCCACACCGCGCGCAGAAGGCCCTGCTCGCCGCGCGCCTGCCGCACCTCGCCGATTCAATCGACACGGTCGAGCGCTTCCAGGGCGGCGAGCGCGAGTTGATCGTCGTCTCGGCCACCGTCTCCGACCGCGAGTTCGCAGAGAGCGAGAGCGACTTCCTGCTCGAACCCCGGCGCCTGACCGTCGCCGTCTCGCGCCCGCGGCGCAAGCTCGTCGTCGTCGCCTCGCGCGCCGTCTTCGACCTCATCCCGCAAGACCTCGACGCCTACGAGCGCGGCTCGCTCTGGAAGCGGCTGCGCCGCGAGTCGGCCCGCACACTCTTCGACGGCGAAGTCTCGGGCCACCGCGTCACCGTCCGCGCTTTATAGGCAGTAGCCCGACGTGTTGCCGACGAGGATGCTGCTTTGCAAGGTCGTCGTCCCGGCGGGGCGTTGATGCCGCCGGTCAGTAAAGAGAAGTTCAAAGTTAAGAAAGGGTGGGCGCGGAGGGAATAACAAA
>CAXTSK010000584.1:0-3617 GCA_964246655.1 uncultured Pyrinomonadaceae bacterium | reverse complement strand
CGACTTCCACGGCAACTACATCGCCGCCGAGATGGTGAAAGCCTTCATCACCTCGACCGAGTACATGGATCGCTTCGGCAGCAGGCTGTAACCTGCTCTTCGAAGAGATTAACCACAGAGACACAGCTCGGGGCTTAATTGCCTCAAGCTGTGTCTCTGTGTATAACGCCGGACCGTCACGAGTGCCCCGCGAAGCAACGGACGGAGCGCGGTGGGCGTCTAAATGCGGACGTTTTCGCGAGAAGTATTCCCCGCGCGGCCGTCCAGACCCTTCACGACGCGGGAGCGAAGTTTGCGCCAACTGAAGACCAGATAATTTAAGCATTCGGGCGTACCCGAGCCGCCCTCCTCGTAGCTTAGAGTAGGAATTTTGCGTATAGAGTTAAGCCTCGCAGCCTGCCTCATGGCGCTAATTTTTGCCTTCGCCGGCCCCTTCAACGGCCCCGCCCGCGCGCAGACGGGCGCCGGGCCGGAGTTCGCCGGCGTCCTGGAAGAGTCCTTCGTCCTCTTCCAGAATGAGCAGGGCGAGACGGTCTGCCGCGTCGCCTCGCCCGCGGAGCGCGAGCGCATCCGCGCGGCCGGGGCCACGCACGTCATCTACCGCGGCGCGCCGACCCGCCGCAAGGTAACCGACTTCGGCTACGAGGTCATCGAGCCCAACTCCGTCGAGGACTCGTCGGGCGTGCCGCTGCTGCCTTCGGCCGGCCTGACCATCGTGCTCCAGGGCACCGCGCAGCTCGAAGCGAACCCCGCGGCCAAGGCCGCCTTCATCGCCGCCGCCAACCGCTGGGAGTCGATCATCTCGACGCCCATCACCGTCACGCTGAGCGTAGACTTCGGGCCGAACTTCTTCACCTGGGGCGCCTACCCGAACAGCGGCATCCTCGGCCAGACCGACGCGTTCGTCATCAAGAATCAGGACGGCACCGACCCGGCGCTCGCGCTCGTCCGCGACCACCTCATCAACAGCTCGGACGCGACGGCCGCGGAGCTTGCCCTCTACAACCAGCTCCCGTCCGACTCCGTCCCGGCCGAGTACAGCGGCACGAACGTCAGCGTCCCGACCGTCAGCGTCAACACGGCGCAGGCGCGCGCCATCGGCTTCGAGGTCAACTCGCCCGCCGACGCGCAGATCGGCTTCAACTCGAACTTCGGGTCGAGCAGCAGCCCCGGGCAGTTCGACTTCGACCCGTCGGACGGCATCACCGCTAACTACACCGACTTCGACGCCGTCGTCGTCCACGAGATCGGCCATGCGCTCGGCTTCACCTCCACCAACGGCGCTTCGGGCATCACCTCGGTCAGCATCTGGGACCTCTTCCGCTTCCGCCGCGGCGCGGCCAACGCGGGCAACTTCGGCTCGGCGCCGCGCGTGCTGACGGCGGGCGACCCGCAGGTCATGTTCGCCAACTTCACGAACACTTACGGCTCGCAGGAGTTGGCCCTCTCGTCCGGCGGGCCGAGCGGCACGGCCGGCGACGGCCGGCAGTCGAGCCACTGGAAGGACGATCAGATTTTCGCGACGCGCCCGTTCATCGGCATCATGGACCCGACGCTCTCGCGCGGCCTGCGCCGAACCATCACCGAGAACGACATCCGCGCCATCGACCTGCTCGGCTACTCGGTCGTCTTCGACCCCGCGCGCCCCTCGAACGACAACTTCGCCAACGCGACCGTCATCGGCGGCGAGGCGGGCGGCATCGCGGGCACGAACGTCTGGGCCACGCGCCAGCCGGGCGAGCCCTCGATGCAGGCGGGCTATACGGGCGACAAGTCCGTCTGGTTCACCTGGACGGCGCCCACGACGGGCACGGCTACCTTCGATACTTTTGGCAGCGGCTTCGACACCACGCTCGGCGTCTACGTGGGGGGCGCCCTGGGGCCGGCGCTCAACTCGCCGCCGTGCAGCATGTGCCAGAACGACAACGTGGACGGCAACACCAAGGCCAGCCGCATCAACTTCAACACCGTGGCCGGCAACGTCTACTACATCGACGTGGACGGCTGGAACAGCGAGTACGGCTCCGTCCAGCTCAACTGGGCTTCCACGGGCACGATTCCGACGCCGACGCCGACGCCGACGCCGACTCCGACCGCGACGCCCACACCCACGCCGACGCCGTCGCCGAGCCCCACGCCTGTCTTGGGCCGCTTCAACATCGTCGGGCGCGTGGTTGACGCGGGCGGCAACGGCGTCGCGGGCGTGCGCGTCGGCATCACCGGGCCGACGCTGCCCAACGGCCTTCAGTACCCCGCGGCGATGACGGACGCCTCCGGCAACTTCACGTTCTCGGCCATGCCCGTCGGGGCCACCTACACCGTCGCGCCGATCCGCGAAGGGCAGTACGCCTTCAGCCCCGCGAGCCGCACCGCCTTCAGCGACTTCGGCCAGGGCGTCGGCCTCAACGACTTCGTGACCTCGCGCGGCAACCCCATCGACGGCTCGGCGGCGTTCGTCGAGCAGCACTACAGGGACTTCCTCGGGCGCGCCTCCGATGCGTCGGGCCTACAGTTCTGGACGAGCGAGATCGAGAACTGCTGGGGCGACCTCGTGTGCCGCGAGGTGAAGCGCATCAACGTCTCGGCGGCCTTCTTCCAGTCCATTGAGTTTCAGAACACGGGCTACCTCGTCGAACGCATGTACAAGGTCGCCTACGGCGACCGGATGGAAGCCTCGACCGGGTTGGTCGTGCCCGTCATCACGCGCGAGGAGTTCATGCAGGACGCGCCGTTTATCAGCGCGGGCGTCGTCGTGGGCGTGGACGAATGGGCAAAGACGCTCGAAAGCAATAAGGTCGCCTACGCGCAGACCTTCGTCCAGCGCCAGCGCTTCACGAACATCTACGGCGCGCTGACGCCGACGCAATTCGTTGACCGGCTCAACGCGAACGCGGGCGGCGTGCTCACCGCCGAGGAGCGTGCGAGCCTCCTGGCCGACCTGATGGCGAACGACACGGCGGCCGTGCGCGCATCGGTACTCCGGCGCATCGCCGAAAACGCCGAGCTGGACCGGCGCGAGAAGAACCGCGCGTTCGTCTTGATGCAGTACTTCGGCTACTTGAGAAGGAACCCGAGCGACGCGCCCGAGGCGAACCTGAACTACGCCGGGTGGAACCACTGGCTCGGCAAGCTGAACGAGTTCAACGGCAACTTCGTCGCCGCCGAGCTGGTCAAGGCGTTCCTCGACTCGACCGAGTACCGGCAGCGCTTCGCGAGGCAGTAGGCAGATGGCAGTTGGCAGTTGGCAGTAAAAGACAGACGGCACCCGCTAAAGACGCGGGCGGCAGTGAGGGGCAAGTTTATGGCTCCTCACTGCCTACTGCCTACTGCTTACTGCCTACTGCTCTCCGGTTGCGCGGGTGCGAGGCTTCCGCGTAAAATGCGGTTTCTTTACTCCAGCGGCGCGCCACACTCGAAGGGGGGCGGCCCGCCGGGGCCGCACGGCCGGCGCCCGCTAGAGCCCGCGCCCGTTTCGTCTCCCTTGGGCTTTATAAGTCAGCGATTTCATATGCTCCCGTCCGGAGGACTTTTCGTGAAGCACGCTTTCCGTCTGTCGCGCGCGCGCGCGGCGCTCGTCGCGCTGGCCGCCGCCGCCGTCCTGACCGCGGCGGCGCCAC
>CAXTSK010000583.1:0-3623 GCA_964246655.1 uncultured Pyrinomonadaceae bacterium | reverse complement strand
CCCCCCCCCCCCCCCCCCCCCCCCCCCCCCCCCCCCCCCCCCCCCCCCGGCGCCGTTTTACACACCCTCGACCCGGCCTTTCACGGCCGGGCTACATTCAAGCGTCGCTGACGCGGCGTTTTAGGCATAACCTTCAACCTCTCTCTTTACAAAACCCGCGCGGTGAAAGTATCTTTCCACGTCCGCCCGGCCCGACGCCGTCGGGAAGAGGGGCGGGAGCCAGCCGTAACACTCCCGAAGAATAGGAAGGTTAAGAGTGGGAAGAGTGCGGGTACTCGTGGGCACGCGCAAGGGCGCGTTTGTCCTGACCTCGGATAAGGGGCGCGAGCGGTGGGACGTTTCAGGCCCACACTTCGCGGGCTGGGAGGTCTATCACCTGAAGGGCTCGCCGGCCGACCCCGAACGCATCTACGCGTCGCAGACGAGCGCCTGGTTCGGCCAGATCATCCAGCGCTCGGACGACGGCGGCAAGACGTGGTTCCAACCCGGCACGCCCGAGGGCGAGCCGACCACGACGCCCGAAGGCATGCCGAAGGGCGAGAGCAACAAGTTCGTCTACGACACCTCCGAAGCGACCGGCGCGCCGCTCACCACGCACCAGTTCTACGACGGCACGCCGAAGCCCTGGGAGTTCAAGCGCGTCTGGCACCTTGAGCCCTCCGCGGACGACCCCGACACGATCTACGCGGGCGTCGAGGACGCGGCGCTCTTCCGCACGACGGACGGGGGCCGCACTTGGCACGAGCTTTCGGGACTGCGCGGCCACGGCACCGGCGCGCAGTGGCAGCCCGGCGCGGGCGGTATGTGCCTGCACACGATCATCCTCGACCCCGTTAACCGCGAGAGGATTTACGTCGCCATCTCGGCCGCGGGCGCCTTCCGCACCGACGACGGCGGGAAGACCTGGAAGCCGATCAACCGCGGCCTCTACTCACAATACATCCCGGACCCGAAGGCCGAGGTCGGCCACTGCGTCCATCACGTCGCCATGCACCCCGCGAACCCCGGCGTGCTCTTCATGCAGAAGCACTGGGACGTGATGCGCAGCGACGACGGCGGCGACAACTGGCGCGAGGTGAGCGGCGACCTCCCCACGGACTTCGGCTTCGTCATCGACGTGCACGCGCACGAGCCGGAGACGGTCTACGTCGTCCCGATTAAGAGCGACGGCGAGCACTACCCGCCCGACGGAAAGTTAAGGGTTTATCGGAGCCGCACGGGCGGCAACGAGTGGGAGGCTTTGACGAACGGATTGCCGCAGGAGCACTGCTACGTCAACGTGCTGCGCGACGCGATGTCCGTTGACACGCTCGACCCGTGCGGCGTCTACTTCGGGACGACGGGCGGACAGGTCTACGCCTCGCGCGACGGCGGCGACCACTGGGCTCCGATTGTCCGCGACCTGCCCGCGGTGCTCTCCGTGGAGGCGCAGGCGCTGCCGTGATCCGCGTCCTGCTCCCGCAGCCGCTCCGCACGCTCGCGCGCGTCGAGGGCGAGGTCGAACTCGAAGTCGAGGGCGCAGTCACACAGCGCTCCGTGCTCGACGCGCTCGAAGCGCGCTACCCGGCGTTGCGCGGCACGATCCGCGACCACGCGACGCTTGAGCGAAGACCGTTCGTCAGGTTCTTCGCCTGCGAACAGGATTTATCTCACGAGCCGGCGGATGCCCCTCTGCCGGAAGCGGTCGCGGACGGAACGGAGCCGTTCCTCGTTGTCGGCGCCATCGCCGGCGGCCGGGGGCTCTAAGCTCAGACGAGGGGAAGCCGGCTGCCTCACAGCCCACCAACACAGATGCCATCAGACTCTCACACCAAAGGGGCCGCGGGCCTGCCGCCCGAGAGGCAACAGGGCTTCATCGACGCGCTCCTCGAAAACGTCGAGGACGCCATCGTCGCCTGCGACGCCGCGGGCGTCCTCACCGTCTTCAACCACGCCGCGCGCGAGCTGCACGGCCTCGGCGAGCGCCCCGTCAAGGCCGACGGCTGGGCCGACTACTACGACCTCTACCTGCCCGACGGCCGGACGCGCATGCGCCGGGAGGAGATACCGCTCTACCGCGCGTTGCAGGGCGAGCGCGTGCGCGACGTGGAGATGGTCGTCGCGCCGAAAGGAGGCGCGCCGCGCACGGTGCTCGCGAGCGGCGGCGCCGTCTACGGCCCCGATGGTGAGAAGCTCGGCGCGGTCGTCGTCATGCGCGACTTCACCGAGTACAAGGAGGCGCAGGAGGCTTTGAAGCGCGAGAGCACACTGCTTCATGCCTTGATGGACAACATCCCCGACGCCATCTACTTCAAGGACACCGAGAGCCGCTTCGCGCGCGTCAACCGCCACGCGCCCTACCGCGGCGGCAACAAGCCCGAGGAGGTCGTGGGCAAGACCGACTTCGACTTCTTCGTCGAGGAGCACGCGCGCGCCGCCTACGAGGACGAGCAGCGCGTGATGAAGACCGGCGTGCCGCTCGTCGATAAGGAGGAGTGCGAAACTTACACCGACGGCTCGCAGACGTGGCTCTCGACGACGAAGGTGCCCGTCTTCGACGAGGAGGGGCGGGTCACGGGGCTCGTCGGCATTGGGCGCGACATCACCGAGCGCAAGCGGGCGGAGGAGGCGCGGCTCGAACTCGCACGCGAGCAGGCCGCGCGCGCCGAGGCGGAGACCGCCAATCGTCTGAAGGACGAGTTCCTCGCGACACTTTCGCACGAGCTGAGGACGCCCCTGACGGCGATCCTCGGGTGGGCCAAGCTGCTCGCCGACGGCCAGATCGCGGAGGGCAAGGCGGCCGACGCGTTCGCGGCCATCTACCGCAACGCGCGCGCACAGGCGCAGCTCATCGACGACCTGCTCGACGTGTCGCGCATCATCACCGGCAAGCTCCGCATCGAGTCCGTCCCCTTCAACCTCGTCGCGGTCGTCGAGGCCGCCGCCGCGGTCGTCCGCCCCGCGGCTGCGGCGAAGGGCGTCGCGCTGGGCGTCCGTCTCGACGCGGACGACCTGACGGCGGGTGGCGACCCCGCGCGGCTTCAGCAGGTCGTGTGGAATCTCCTGTCGAACGCGGTCAAGTTCACGCCCGCGGGGGGCCGCGTCGAAGTTCGCGTCGGCCGCGCGGGCTCGCAGATGGAGGTCGCCGTCAGTGACACCGGGCAAGGTATCGCGCCCGAATTCCTGCCGCACGTCTTCGAGCGCTTCCGGCAGGCGGACATGGGTACGACGCGTCGCCACGGAGGTCTCGGCCTGGGCTTAGCCATCGTCAGGCATCTGGTCGAGCTGCACGGCGGCACGGTCGCGGCCGAGAGCGCGGGCGAGGGGAAAGGCTCGACCTTCACCGTGAGACTGCCGGTGCGCGCCGTCCGCGAAGCGGGACAATCCGCGGCCCGCGCGGAGCAGTCCGCGCGCGCGGAGGCTTTCGACGCGGCGCCCGCACTCGAAGGCGTGAAGGTCTTAGTCGTGGACGACGACCCGGACGCGCGCCGTCTTTTAACAGAGGTGCTGTCGCGCCGCGGGGCGTTGGTGTTGACGACCGCGTCGGCCGCCGACGCCTTGGAGATGCTTCAGGCGTGGCGGCCCGATGTGCTGCTCTCCGACATAGGGATGCCGGACGGCGACGGCTACGAGTTGATTCGAAG
>CAXTSK010000582.1:0-3630 GCA_964246655.1 uncultured Pyrinomonadaceae bacterium | reverse complement strand
GCCGCCCTCGTACAACCCCGAGCCGTCGGCGCCGCGCGAGTCGCCCGCCCCTCGCCGCGAAGCCCCGGAGCCGAGACGCGAGTCGCCCCGCGAATCGCCGCGCTACGAACCGCGACACGAACAACCGCGACAGGAGCAGCCACGACGGGAGGCTCCGCGTTCCGAGCCGCCGCGGCAGGAGGCGCCACGTCAAGAGTCGCCGCGGCAGGAAGCTCCGCGCCATGAGTCTCCGCGTCAAGAGTCTCCTCGGCAGGAGGCGCCACGCCATAGCGACTCGGACGCGCCGCGCCCGCGCGGTAAGCCGGACAACCGTTAACGCGAGAGTCGGAGGCGCGAGACGGGGCCTTGCGCCTCCGCTTGGCGGCGGCCGCAGCGCCGCGCGGACACGACCGACGCAACTCGTCGCGCGACGCCGCGGCCGCCGCAGAAACAAGTAGTCAGTAGTCAGTAGGTTCTGCGCGGCTGACGTTGAGGATGACAACCGCAAAGTCCGAGCGACGAAGGTCTTTCTACTGGCTACTGATTACTGTCTACTTTCTTGGAAGGATTTCAGATGCGCGCCCGCTCACACCTCGTCGCTCTCGTCTCTGCCCTGTCGCTCTTCGCCGTTGCCGCTCCGCTCCCGCACGCGGGGAGCGCGCAGGCGCCGTCGGCGAAGAGTTACAGACCCGACCGCCGTCGCGCGCTCGCCACGCGCACACACGCCGGTGCGACGCCGAAGCGCCCCGACGCTTACACGCCTCAGCGTAAGCGCACGGACAAACAGACAAGCGCACGACCTTTGCAATCGAACGCAGATTCAAGAGAACGTAAACCCGCACGCGCCGAGCGTCCCGCAAGGAGCGTCGAGAAAGACAGGGCACGCGCTTCAACTCAAGCCGCACGCCCGACACCCTCGGCCGCCATCGCGCCGGGCACGCCTTTGAGCCGCGTGCTGCACGTCTCGCAGTTGAGCCTCGTCAGCGCCGACGGCACGCACGAGGAGTTCGTTGACCGCGACGGCGACCTACAGGCGGACGACCGCGCCACCTTCGACGCGCGCGGCGGCTCCTACGACATCGCCGTCGGCCGCACCGGCGCGCGCTACGAAGTCTTCACCGCCATCGACGACCGCGGCACCTCGAACACCAACGACGACGTGGCGACCGGCATCCTCGTCCTCGCCAACGACTCCAACGGCGACTACGTGCGCGACGCCTCCTCGACCTTCGACCTCGGCCGCGACTTCGGGCTGCCCTCGGCCGTCGCGGTCGTCTCCGGCACCTCCAACGCGGGCCGCGAGTTCGTCGTCGTCTCTTCCAGCGGCTACTTCAACACCGAAGACCCGAACGACCCGAACAACGAGGACTCGCCCGGCGTCGTCCTGCTCGTGCGCGACCCCTTGAGCGGCGGCTTCGACTCCTCGCGCTCGCGCGCGCTCGTCTCGGTCGGCGACGACCGTCTCTTCAACGCCAACGGCCTCGCGCTTCTCCCCAACGGCAACCTTCTGATCGCAGACTTCCAGTCGAACGAGCTGCGCGTTGTCCGCGACACGAACAACGACGGCGTGCCCGACACGCTCGACGCGAAGCCTTTCTACTCGCTCCCCTTCGACACCGACGCGCCGCTCGACGTGGCGGCCAACTCGCGCGGCGTCGTCTTCACGCACTCGACGGGGAACGACACGTACATGCTCGCCGTCTACGACACGGACGGCGACGGCTACGCCGACACGGACGAGGTCTGCGTCGAAGGTCTTTCGATAGACAACAACCTCGTCCTCCACGGCCTGACGGTCGCGCGCGAGGGGACGGTCTACGTCATACAGGATGCGTTGGGCGAGAGCGACCTCGCGGCCGACGGCGGCAACGGCGGCATCCCGCACGTCTACGCCTTCCCGGATCCCGCGCTCAACGGCTTGCTGCGTGACGGTGACGCCTTCGTCCTCGCCGACGACGAGTTCACGCAAGCCTACTCGGGTCTCTCCTTCGGCGTGGAGACCGTTCTGCCGTCCGTCGCGCGTCTCTCGGCGACCAACAGCGCGAGCCTGCAAGGTGACGCGCCGACGGGCGGCCTCGCGACCATCACGGGCACAGGACTGACGCGCGGCCTGAGCGGCGCGACGCAAGGCGAGGCGACCGCGCGCGGCGTCCGCGTGACCATCGAAGGTCTTGAAGCTCCAGTCCTCTCCTTTGACGACTCGAAGGTTCACATCCACGTCCCCGAAGCGCTCGGCACGGGCGTCGGTTCCGTCGTCATCAACGTCAACGGTGACGTGACGGCGGCCGACGACGCAGACTTCGTCAAAGCCAACCCCGGCCTCTTCACCGTCCCGCAGACGGGCACGGGCGAGGCGGTCGCGCTGCTCGTCTCCGGCCTGCTCTACACGCGCGCGCCCTTCCCCGCGCGCACGGGCAACGTCGCGTCCGAGGTCGCCCTCTTCGGGACGGGCTGGCGCAACGCGCTGCCCGTCACCGTGCAGATTGGAGGCAAGTCCGCTAAGGTCAACTACGCCGGCCCCGCCGGCGGCTTCGACGGCCTCGACCAGATAAACGCCGTCATCCCCGACGGCATCAGCGGCCCCGCCGCCGTCCTCGTCACCGCCAACGGCGTCACCAGCCGCACCGGCGTCTTCATCACCGTGCAACAGTGAAGCGATAGCGTTTTTCAACATAGAGACACGGAGACACAGCTTTGAAGTTATAGCCCAAGCAGCCGTGTCTCTGTGCCTCTGTGTCTCTGTGTTCGACGCCTTACGCTCCACCTGCCCACCCCGATAGTGTTATATTCCTCCTCACTTCAAACGCACATGAACTTACACACTATCAAGACGCCGTCGCTCGTCCTCGACGTGGAGCGCGTGAGGCGGAACGCAGAGAAGATGTCTGAGCGCATCAAGCGTCTCGGCGCAAAGCTACGCCCGCACGTCAAGACGCACAAGTGCGTGGAGGTGGCGCGCATCCAGACCGAGGGGCACGCGGGCGGCATCACCGTCTCGACGCTCGCCGAGGCGCGCGCCTTCGCGGCGCATGGCTTTAAAGACATCACCTACGCCGTCCCGATTGAGCCGGGCAAGTTTGGCGAAACGTTTGAGCTGTCGAAGCTCTGCGAACGCTTCGCGCTCATCACGGACGACGTGTCAATCCCGCCGCTGCTCGACGACGCGGCGCGGCGCGCAGGGCTGACGCTCGACCTCTTCCTGAAGGTCGATTGCGGCTACCACCGCTGCGGCGTCGAGCCCGAACGGCCCGAGGCGCTCGAAATCCCGCGCCGCATCGGCGACGCAAAGAACCTCCGCTTCGCAGGCATACTCACGCACGCCGGCCACTCCTATCACGCGCGCTCGCGTGAAGAGCTTCTCTCAATCGCGCGCCGCGAGCGCGACGTGTTGGCGGAGTTCGCCGCGCGCCTGCGCTCGGACGGCGTCGAAGTCCCCGTGGTCAGCGTCGGCTCGACCCCGACCGCGACGCACTACGACCACCTCGAAGGCGTGGACGAGGCGCGCCCCGGCAACTACATCTTCTTTGACGCCTTCCAGGCCACGCTCGGCAGTTGTGGATTCGAGGATTGCGCGCTGACCGTTCTCGCCGCGGTCGTCCACCGCGACCGCGCGCGCCGCAAGGTCGTGCTCGACGCGGGCGCCATTGCGCT
>CAXTSK010000581.1:0-3640 GCA_964246655.1 uncultured Pyrinomonadaceae bacterium | reverse complement strand
CCGTCCCGCCGGCCTTCTTGCCCGCGGGGGTTAAGCCCCCGACGGGCTGGTGGATGTATCACGGCGACCCGGCACATACGGGCTTCGTCTCCGACAGCGGCATCAACAGCTCCAACGTCAACACGCAGAAGGGCACCGTCCAGCCGCCGTTCACGACCCTCTTCACGCTGGCGCTTGAAGGCCCGGTGCTCTCGGTGCCCGCCGTCGCGAACGGCTTCGTCTACGTCGGCCTCGGTAATTACCAGCAGGCGCCGGACGGCAGCGGCAACGGCGGGGCGCTCCACAAGATAGACATACAGACGGGCACCATCGTCCAAACCTTCGCGTGGAACTTGGGCACGGACACGCGCGACATACACAGCTTCACGGGCATGGGCTGCACGCCCGCGGTCGCCTACGGCCAAGTCTACTTCGGCGCGTTCAACGGCAAGCTCTACTGCCTCGACGAAGAGACGCTCGAACAGGTCTGGGTAACCGACTTGCGTTTGGCCGACGCGGCACACAACCAGCCCATCACGAACAACGACCAAGTCGCCAGCGGCTATCCGGCCGCGGTCGTCTGGTCTTCGCCCGTGCTCTCGGCCGACGGGACGAAGCTCTACGTCGGCTGCGGCGAGGGCGAGAATCCGTACCTCTACAGCTTCGTCTTCTGCCTCGACACCGCGACGGGCAACGTCAACTGGATTTACTGCACGAACAAGTTCGACGATAACAGCGACAACGTGCCGAACTCTCTGCCCGCCGCGGCCGTGGGCGTGAGCCCGCTGCCGCCGCCGTACACGGCGGTCACCACCCCGCCCATCATCATGGGCTGTTCGGTCTGGGGCGCCATCGCCTACGACTCAGACCTCAATCGCATCTACTGCTCGACCGGCAATCAGGCGCCCGAGCCGAACGCCGGCTGGTCTTGGGACTACCAGGGGACACCGCCGCCCTTCAAGCCCGAGGTGCCGAGCCTCGGTTACTCGAACGGCGTGCTCGCGCTCGACGCCGACACGGGACAGTTCCAGTCCTTCTTTCAGGTTCCGCCCGAGAGCAACTACCGCCCCTCCGACATCGACATCGACGTGGGCGGCGCGCCCATCATCTTCGAGTGGGATGGCGACGGGAAGGGCACGCGGAAGGTCGTCGGCTTCGGCTGCAAGAACGGCAGCTTCTTCGTCCTCGACGCCGTAAGCCTCGAACTGCTCGCGCAGTGCCAACTGCTCCCGTACCACAACCCGCCGACGCCCGAGCAGTGGATCGCGACCGTAGATCCGCACCCGAGCCCCTCGGACGGCCAAATCAACCCTTCAATCACGAACGAACTCTCGAACCAGATTCCGAACGAGAACTACTCGGGCGTCTTCAACACGCCCGCGGTCTACCCCGGCTCGGGCGACAACCCGCAGACCATCAGCCCTCGCGTCTTCCTCGGCATGGGCGGGCCTAACTACCACTCGCAGGCGCCCGGCATCGACTACAACTCCACGCCCTTCATGCGCGCCATCGACGCCGCGACGCTCAAAGACGCGTGGCCGCTCGACGACGGCGACCCGCAACGCTACGTGAACACCTCGTACACCGACCCGAACATCAACACGCCGGTCGGGATGTACACGACGGCGGGCGAGAGCGGCATCAGTTCGCCGGCCGTCGTCAACGACGTGGTCTTCGCCACGACGAGCAAAATCGCCATCTACGCCTTCGCCGTGAGCGACGGCACGCTGCTCTGGTACGACGACCTCGGCATGCAGACCGACGGTTACAACGGCGGCTACGGCTACTGCCTCGGCCCGGCCATCTGGGAGAATTATGTGGTGGCGGGCGCGCTCGTCTTCGGGCGCGTGGGCGGCGGCATCCTCAGAATCTACGGCCTGCCTCAGCAGCCCGTCAGTTAACCCGGAAAGGAGTGAGGGAGAACGGTAATGGCTGTCACCTTCAGCAACGACATCATGCCCCTCTTCAACCAGTTCAGGGGCCAGATGATGTGGCGCTTCGACCTGACCAACTACGACCAGGTCAAGGCCAACGCCACGATTATCAACAACCGCATCAACAACGCGGCCAGCTACGGCCCCATGCCGCCGCCGCCCTTCGACCCGCTGACGGCGGAACAGGCGCAGCTCTTTCAGGAGTGGATAAACGACGGCTGCCTGCCTTAGAAGGCGCGGCGCTGAAAGACGAGGGCGGTGCCCCTCGGCCGGGGCGCCCGGGGGGCGGGGGGGGGCGGGCCCTCCCCCCGCGGGGCGCCCCCCCCCCCGGCGCCCCGCCGGGGGGCCCCACCGCCCTTAAAACATGTCGAGCGCCAGCGTGATGGCGATCAGAATCAGCGCGACGCCGCCCAGCGTCTCCGTCTTGATCTTCAGGAGGTTGACGGCCCTCCGCCCGAGCCACAGCCCGGCCAGAGACATCAGCGAACTCATCGCGCCGATGACCGCGACCGAGAGCCAGAGGGGGAAGCCGATCATCCCCAGACTGGTTCCCGCAATCAGGTTATCCAGACTCATCGACAGCGGAAGGCCCAGCACCATCCAGCGGCTCTCCTCATCCGTTTCTCGGCCTTCGCACCGCCGCGCCACGTATATGACGTAAGCACCGTAGGCGCACAGCACGAGCGGCCCGAGGTGCTCGACCCACGCGCCCACGTACTCTACAAGCGACTGGCCGACGAGCAGCCCGACGAGCGGGGCCACGGCGTCGCACAGCCCGAAGGCGAAGGCGATCTGTGCCTGCCGCGCGGGGCGCAGTCGTGTTGCGCCGAGGCCGAGTGAGACACGGAAGCTATCGAGACTCAGAGTGAGTGCGAGCAGAAGCAGCGTGGCCATCGTCTTAGACCTCTAGACAGTCTCGGGCAGGGGGCAGCGCCAGAGCTTGCCGCTCTCCGCTTCGGCGCTGACGCCGCCGCCCGCCAGCATCTCGAACGCGCCGAAGTCGAGCACGTAGAGCATGCCGTCGGAAGGGTGGAAGCGAACGTCGATGGGCCGCAACATGCCCCCTTGAGCGAACGGGTGCATGCTCCAGTCCGACGCGTCAACCCGCACCACCGAGCGTCCGACCTTCGGCCCCGAAGGCGCGGTCATCGGCACCTCGTCCCCGAACAGCGCGACGAAGAGGTGCCCGGCCCAGCGGGGCGCGTTCCGCGGCGCCAGGTCGAATTTGACGGCGGCCGTGTGCGGGGGGAAGCGCAGCAGGGGCTTTTCCGGCGCGGGCAACTCGTCGTGGTTGGCGAGCAGGAAGGTCGGGGCCGGGCCGCGCTCCGGCGTGTAACGAGGGTCAGTGATGGGCACGTCGCCGATGAAGTCGGGCCAGCCGTACCACGCTCCACGCCTCACTTCGAAGAGCATGTCGGGCACGTTCCCGACGGGACGGCTGCCGCGGTCGTCGGCGCCTTGATCGACCGCGAGGAGCCTGCCGTCCGGCAGGAAGCCGAGGCCGAAGGCGTTTCTCAGCCCCCACGCCACCAGCTCAAGACCGCTCCCGTCCGGGTTGCAGCGCATGACGGCCGCCGTGCAGGGCAACTGTGCGGCGACGTGCTGCCCCGGCTCGGTGCGCGCGCCGAACGGCGCGAAGGCGCTCGTCACGGCGCGCGCCGGCTCGTCGCCCGCGAGCCGGGTCGCCGGAACGACGTTGGCCCCGTTCAGCCCTACGTCCGAACCGG
>CAXTSK010000580.1:617-3647 GCA_964246655.1 uncultured Pyrinomonadaceae bacterium | reverse complement strand
GGGCACAAACCGCACGACGACGGCGCCGAGGACGACGCAGCCCCCCAAGCCGCCGCGCTCCAACGACGCGGCCGAAGCCGCACGCAAGCGCCGCGAGGCCGCGCTCCGCGCGCTCGATCAGTAGTATTTTTCTCTTGAGTATGACGTGTCGGATTTCAACGCAGAGACACGGAGACACAGAGACACAGCTTGATGTTATAGTTCTTCAAGTTGTGTCTCTGTGTCTTCGTGTCTCTGTGTTCAATTCCTCGTGCTTTAACCTCGGCGTTGAACGACGATAAGGCACAAGAAAATGTTGACGTTTAAGCTCAAACCAGAACGCTTCATCGCCTTCGCGCTGCTCGCGGCGGCTCTGCTTCTCTTCCCCGCCGCCGCTTCGGCGCAGGCGAAGAAGCCGATCACGCGCGAGGGGCTCGTCAAGGCCGTCCGCATCAACGGCCTCTCGACGACCGAGCTGGTGCAGCAGGTGCAGTCGCGCGGCGTCTCCTTCCGGATGACCCCGGACGCGGAGGCCGAGCTGCGCGCGGCCGGCGCGCGCCCCGAGATCATCGCCGCCGCACGCAACAACTACCGCGTGGCCCCGGCCGTGGCTAGTGGCGGAGGGAAAAGGCCGCCCGCCGGCACGACCCGCCCCGGCCGCGGGCCGGACTACGACGACCTGACCGACCAGGCCACGACCGCCTACGCCGCGAGGGACGGCTCACGCGCCGCGGAACTGCTCAGGCAGGCCATCCAGCTCAACCCACAGCAGCCGCGCGCCTACCAGCTCCTCGGCTTCACGCAGCTCTACCTCCAAAGCAACATCGCCGAGGCCGAGAGGAGCATGCGCAAGGCGATGGAGCTGGGCGGCTCGGCCGCCTTCCGCGTCTTCCACGACCACATGAACGGCACGTTCAAAGAGACCTGCGCGGGGACGCTCTTCATCACCCGTTCGAACGTCACCTTCAGGGCCGACGACGGGCGCGACACCTTCGAGGCCGCGGACAGTCTCATCAAGGAGATCAAGACCAACAAGGTCTCCGGCGGCGCCTTCGGGATGCTGCTCGGGAACAAGAACCTCGGCGCCTTCCACATCAAGGTCAGGTTCGGCAGCGACAGCCGGAACTACAACTTCGCCCCGCTCACGAGCAAGAAGGCCGAGTCCGAACTGATCATCTCGCTCGTCAAAGCCTTCGGCGGCGTGCAGGGATGAATGATGAATGATGAATGACGAGTGATGAATTAAAAGCCCGCTGCCTTTCATTCATCACTCGTCATTCATCATTCATCATTCCAAAAGAGGTATTCGTCATGAGAACGAAGAAGATTCCGAGAAGCAGCAGAGTTTCGTTCGTCGCCCTCTGCGTCGCGTGCGCTGCGCTCCTGCTCGCGGGCGCGGCCTCGACGCAGACGAAGAAGCCCATCACGAAGCAGGGCTTGGTGAACGCCGTCAAGATCAACGGCCTCTCGACGAGCGAGCTGGTCGCGCAGATCCAGCGGCGCGGCGTGGACTTCGAGATGAGCGCGTCCGACGAGTCCGACTTGCAATCGGTCGGCGCGCGCCCCGAGATCATCGAGGCCGCACGTAACAACTACCGCCCGGCGGTCGTGGCCGCGCGCCCGACCCCTGTCAACGTCCCGCCGCGCACGAACACTTCGGGGCCGGCGGCGAACGTGCCCGACGGCCCGCCGCTCTCGAAGAGCGAGATCGTGACGATGCTCCAGGGCGGCATCAGCCCGGCGCGCGTCGAGCAGTTCGTCGAGAAGCGCGGCGTCAGCTTCCAGGTCACGCCCGAGATCGCGCGCGAGATCACGGCCGCGGGCGGCAACCGCTCGCTCGTCGGCGCCATCACCGAGAAGTCCACGGCCGCGTCGAACGACAACGGCAACGACTCGCCCTTCGGCCCGGCCACGAACACGGCGGCTAATAACAACGCGCCCGACTACGACGACCTCATCGACCGCGCCAACGCGTCCCTCTCCTCGCAGGACTTCAACGGCGCCATCCGCTACGCGCAGCAGGCCGCGCAGCTCGACCCGCAGCAGCCGACGGCCTACTCCATCATCGGCACGCTCGCGCTCTACTACAGCCAGAACGTCTCGACCGCGGAGCAGGCCATGCGCGCGGCCATCGAGCGCGGGGGCGCCGCCGCCTTCCACGTCTACCACGACCACAGCGGCAACTTCAGCTCTTACTGCGAGGGCTCCTTCTTCGTCACCAAGACCGGCGTGAGCTTCAAGGCCAACGACGGCCGCGACACCTTCGACGCCGAGGACGCGAACATCAAGGAGGCGAAGGTCAACGGCTTCGTCGGCTCCGAGGTCGGCGCGTTCCACATCAAGCCGATGCAGAAGATCAACGGCCGCGACAACTTCAACTTCGCGCCCAACACCCGGAGCAAGGCGGAGTCCCAGCTCATCATCCGGCTCATCTCGGGCTACTGAAAAACAGTAGGCGGTAGGCAGATGGCAGCAGGCAGTTAAGAGCTTCGCTTTCAGGAGCTTCAATTTAACCCTTCAACGTCCTTAACTCGGCGCGACTGCCTACTGCCATCTGCCTACCGCCTACTATTTGAAGCGATGACAAACAACATCACCTTCAAGGCGGCCGGCATCCTTCTGCTGGCCGCCTTCCTTTTAACCCCTGCGAACGCCTTCGCCTTCCAGAAGTCTTCGGAGGCAGACAAGCAGGCGCAGAAGGGGGCCGAGTACCTTTCGAAGAGGGATTGGAACCGCGCGGCCGAGAGCTACCAGAAGGCCGTGCGCGCCGACGCGCGCCACGTCGAGGCCAACTACGGGCTCGGCGTCGCGTACATGAACCTGCGCCGGCTGGACGAGGCGCTCGTGGCCTTCTCGATCGTCGTCGCGGCGCAGCCGAACCCGCGCGTGCGCGAGGCGCTCGTCAACGCCGGCGCCATCCACTACTCGCAGGGGCGCGCGAAGGAGGCGTCCGACGCGCTGGTGCAGGCCGCCACGCTCGGCGACCTCGGCGCGCCCGGCCCCTACGTCCTCGGCAAGTCTTACCAGCAGCACGGGCGCGCCGCCGCGGCG
>CAXTSK010000580.1:0-573 GCA_964246655.1 uncultured Pyrinomonadaceae bacterium | reverse complement strand
GCCGCGGACGCGCAGTACGCGCGTGACGCGCCGCAGTACGCGCAGGACGCTTTGCTCTCGGTCGGCTTCCTGCTGATGAAGCAGAACCAGCCGAAGGAGGCCGTCGCGCCGCTGGAGCAGGCCGTGCGCATGAACGGGCAGAACGCCGCGGCGCAGGCGACGCTCGGGATGGCCTACGTGGCGACCGACCGCCCCGAGGAGGGGCTTACGGCGCTGCGCGCGGCCGCGGCGCTCGACCCCAACCAGTTCGCCACGCAGTACGGCCTCGGCTACGCGCACATGTCGCTCGGCCACGAGGAGGAGGCAATCGCGGCCTTCACTGCGGCGCTCAAGTTACAGCCCGCTTCGCCCGAGGCGTTTGTCGGCGTGGGCGGCGCCTACACGCGCATGCTGCGCTACCGCGAGGCGGAAGACGCCTTCTCGCGCGCGCTCGCGCTGAAGTCCGACAGCGCCGAGGCGCTGATGGGACAGGCCGTGCTTCACTACTACCAGGGTCAATACCCTCTGCTCGTCGAGGCGGCGCGGCGGGCGGCGCAGGCCGCGCCGCAGAGCGCGGCGGCGCAGACGCTGCTC